>JBMLOQ010000086.1:0-15423 GCA_049242885.1 Chitinophagaceae bacterium | reverse complement strand
TGAAAGACATTCTTCATATTTTGGAGAAAGTAGCTCAAAGTGGTCGTCCTTTAGTAATTATTGCAGAAGATTTAGAAGGAGAAGCATTAGCAACTTTAGTTGTAAATAAATTACGTGGCACTATAAAAGTTGCTGCTGTAAAAGCTCCAGGTTTTGGAGATAGAAGAAAAGAAATGCTTACAGATATTGCTATTTTAACTTCTGGTACAGTAATTAGCGAAGAAATGGGCCATAAATTAGAAAATGCAGATTTAACTTATTTGGGTCAGGCTGCTTCTGTAACAATGGATAAAGATAATACTGTAGTTGTAGGTGGAAAAGGTAAAAAAGCTGACATTACTGCAAGAGTAAATCAAATTAAAGCTCAAATAGAAACTACAACTAGCGATTACGATAGAGAAAAATTACAAGAGCGTTTAGCTAAGTTAGCTGGTGGCGTTGCAGTTTTATATGTTGGTGCTGCTACTGAAGTAGAAATGAAAGAAAAGAAAGACCGTGTTGATGATGCTTTAGCTGCTACACGTGCTGCTGTTGAAGAAGGTATTGTACCAGGTGGTGGTGTTGCTTACATTAGAGCTATTGAGGCTTTAGGTGCAAAAATGAAAGGTTTGTTGGATGATGAAGTAACAGGTGTAAACATTGTACGTGCTGCTTTAGAATCTCCAATTCGTACCTTAACAAGCAATGCAGGTATTGATGGTAGTATTGTAGTTCAAAAAATTAAAGAAGGAAAAGGTGATTTTGGCTTTAATGCAAGAACTGAAACTTACGAAACAAGTATGTTTAAAGCTGGTATTATAGACCCTACTAAAGTAAGTAGAGTAGCTTTAGAAAATGCAAGCTCAATTGCTGGTATGTTGTTAACTACAGAATGTGTAGTGGCAGACAAACCAAAACCTGAAGCTGCACATGCACACCCAATGCCAGGTGGTGGAATGGGTGATATGGGATATTAATAATCTCCAATAATTCTTTTTTATTGAAGAGAAATATAATAAAAACAAAAACCTCAGAGCATTAAAACTTTGAGGTTTTTTTAAAAGTATTATTTAACAATTTAAATGAAAAACTATGTTAGCTCTATTCAAACATTTCTATTGTTATTTAAAAAATAAATTCAAAAAGGATAATGATAGATTCGATGACCCCTTTTTAATTTATTAAAATCACTAAAAACCTTGAGCATTTTTAAACTCAAGGTTTTTTAATGCTAATACTCAATTTACCAATCTAAAAACAGGGTACAAATTATGTGCAGGCTCGTACCATTTGGAATTTTTATATACAAAATCTAAAATAGCATTGGCATTAGAGGCAAATTTTGGGTCGGTTTGTTTTTTCTCTTTTAATATTTTTTGTAAAGCAGGATTTTGGGCTAATTCTTGCTCTGCAATAGTTTCCCATCTATAATTGCTATAACCTTCTTTTTGTTGCAAAATAGCATCAAAAAAATTCCAATTAAAATAGCTATCATCTGCCTTGGGCTCTAAAGTTTCAATCAAAAATCTATCGTGTAAAGTGCCCGTTTTTACTAAAAAATCTCCTTTTAAAAATCGTTGTTTTTTAAGTACTGTTTTAGTTTGTACAGCATTGTGTTTATAATGTTTTTCGTAAGGGCGTTGTAAAGTTTTAAAATCTTCAATCATATAAGCTTCAACTTCAATAATGGTATCGTTTTTCAAAATATCAACAGCTACTCCATTAATTTTCAGTAAATCAATTACGGCATACCAACCCTGTGGAATGATATAAGCATTTGGCTTTAGCACTTCGTTAATTCCATTAAAATAGTTGTAAAATTTTATCTGTTTACTATATGGTTTTTGATGATTATAAAAGTATTGAGGCAATTGCGTTACTGTACTTATTTTTATACTAGTGTCATATCCATTAAAGTTTCTTAAGTCAAATTTGCTGGTGTCTATTTTGTAATTTAAAGAAAAAGATTGTTGCTTGGCTTTTTGTTGTTCATCACTCATTTTATTTTTAATAATATCATTGGCATAAAGCGAGCTTTTTTCGATGATAGTTTCCATAAAAGCATAGGTGCTGTTAACTCTATCTTTATAAGGTTTTAACATATGGGTTTCTGGCACAAAAGCCATTGTACTATACAAAGCAGCATATCCACTACTATACCTTGGAGCATCATAAAAAGCAGTCCATCCTTTTTCTGGATTTTGATCTTCGAAATTTACATAAGGACACATTTCAAAGTTTTTTTGTTTCATACTTTCAAATAACGATGGCTCAAAAACATCGTGCAAATATTGTCCTACTTTACCACCTAATTTGCTATGTTGAGTAGTAAGCATGGTCATAATATGCTGGTAATCTGCACCATCACTCACATGATTATCTATAAAAATATGTGGCTTCCAAGCTTGAAATATTTTTACAAATTCTTTTGCTTCCTTACTATCACACTTTATAAAATCTCGGTTTAAGTCAAGGTTTTGAGCATTGCCCCTAAAACCATGTTCAGTTGGTCCATTTTGGTTTACACGCGTTGTGCTATTTCTGTTTAAGCAGCCACCAATATTGTAAACAGGGATAGTTACCATTACAATGTTTTTTGGTACTTTTATTTTGCCCAATGCCATATCTCTAAACATCATCATGGTAGCATCAATACCATCTGGTTCTCCTGGATGAATGCCATTATTTATAAGAATAATAATTTTGTTTTTTTGAATGGGTTTAGAAGCATTAAACTGTTGATCATTGCAAAAAACAACAGTATGCAAAGGATAGCCAGCATCTGTAATGCCATGTTTTTGTACTGTAATTGTTGTAAAAGCAGCATCTAGGCTTTTATAGTAATCTACAATATTAAAATATGTTGCTGTTTGTATGCCATTAGATAGCTCAAAAACTGTTTTATGATGCTGAGATATAACTGGGCTGCAACAAATAATAAAGAAATAAATTAAAACTAGTCTCATATTCTCTTATTTTTATCAAGTATTATTATGGAAAAAAAATATTCTATTCTTTTAGTTGAAGACGAAGTTAAGCTAAGCAATGTAATTAAGAGTGAATTACAACGTTTAGGTTATGTTGTTGATGCAGCATTTAATGGGCAAGAAGCAGAAAGTTTGTTTTTTTCGAAAACCTATAATTTGGTTTTACTAGATATAAGCTTGCCCGATAAATCTGGATTTGAATTATGTAAAAGCTTTAGAGAGCATAGTAAAAATGCACCAATTATTATGCTTACGGCACTTAGTGAAATACAAGATAAAATTGATGCGTTTAAACTAGGAGCTGATGATTATATGGTTAAGCCATTTCATTTTGATGAATTATTTGCCAGAATAAATGTTTTTTTAAAAAGAGCAGAGCAAGAAAACAAAGAATTTGCTAATGATGTAATTGAAATTTTAGACTTAGTAATTAATATAAAAACAAAAACTGTATTTAGAAACAATATAGAAATTCCGTTAACAGCAAAAGAATTTGCACTTATTACACTTTTAGCAAAAAATAGAGGCGTTGTAGTTTCAAAACAAGAAATTCTTGAAAAAGTTTGGGACTTAAGTTTTGATACAGGAACCAATACAATTGAAGTTTACATTAGTTTTTTAAGAAATAAAATAGATAAACCATTTACTGAAAAGTTAATTTACACCAAATCTGGCTTTGGCTATTTTATAAAGTAGTACAAAAGCATGAGTTTACGATTTATATATACCCTCTCATTTGCCATTTTAGTACTTATTTTATCAACACTAAGTTCGTATGTAATTTATAAACTTTACAAAGGTTATAGAGAAGAACTTTTTGTAAAAGATTTACAAAATACTAGTATTACAGCTTATGAACATTTTGTAAATCATTCTTCCAAAAATGAACAAATAGCTTTGAATGATTTAAAAGAGGCTAAACAATTATTTGGAAATAAAAAAATTCAAATCATAAGTAGCCAGGAAACTATATTATATTCCTATCCTCAAATAAGCAATTTAATAGTTAGCGAAAAAAAGTTATTGCAAAAAAAACAGCAATACTCACAATCCAATTTTGAATATAGTTTTATTTCATTCGATGCAAAAACTCAAAACTCCATTATTGTAAATGCCAAAGATGAAGAATCGAGTGAAAGTTTAAGAAAACTTAAAGTAATACTAATTTTTGTTTCTTTTTTATTTTGTATTGTTTCTTTTGTAGGTGGAAATTTAATTGTAATCACAGCTGTAAAACCACTTACAAAATTAGCCAATGAAATACAAAACATCAACGAAAACAACCTAACTACACCAGTAAAAATTAGCAGGTTTACTAGCGAAACCAATAAACTTGCAATTAGTTTTAACAACTTATTGGAAAGATTAAGTGAAGCGTTTGCTGCCCAAAAAAACTTTGTACAACATGCATCACACGAGCTTAGAACACCATTGGCAACAATGTATGCTACTACACAAGCAGCCCTAGAAAACAATCACACATCAGAAGAATATAAAGCCATTTTGCAATCTTTAAAACAAGATCAAAACAACTTGATTGAACTTACAAATGCTCTATTACTGTTGTCGCAATTTGAAAAACTACAAGAAAAACCAAGCTGGAGTGTAATAAGGATTGATGATTTGCTTTATGAATCAATGGCTTATACAAAAAAACTTTTTAATGGCATGACCATTGATTTTTCTTTTGAATCAATTCCTGAAAATGAAGAGTGGCTTCAACTAAAAGCGAGTGAAGCCTTGCTGAGAAGTGCTTTTACCAATTTAATTAAAAATGCCTTTTTGTATTCGAGTAATCAAAAAACAAACATCATTTTGGTTGCACAACAAGATAGGTTAGAAATACATTTTGAAAATATTGGTAAACATTTAACCCCAATTGAAATTGAGAATTTAAAAGAACCTTTTTTAAAGAGTAACAATGTAGGGCGTGTAAAAGGATTTGGATTAGGATTAAGTATTGTACATAGAATTGTAAACATACACAACGCTACATTTTGTTATGAGGCTTTAAATGGAAACAAAAATAGATTTACAATAAAGTTTAAATAGTTTTTATAATCCTGTGTTTACTACAAAAGTTCCATTACCAAATTGGTTAAAGCCATACTCTATTCTAAATACAAAATCATAAATCGATAAAATATCTAGCCCAAAACCCCAAGAACGCATAAGTTGATTGCTTAAAATATTTTGTCTGTTATTTGGGTTGTAACTATAGCCAAAATCTGAAAAAAGTTTAGCGTAAACCTTAAATGGTATTTTTTGGTAAGCCTTATTTTTTAGAGGCGTTTTGATATTAAATTTAAAAATTTCATGTCCCACGGTAAGCTGTGTAATGGCTCCAGCCATTCCATCAACTACTAATAAGTCTTGCCCTCTTAATGTAAAATCTCCATAGCCAAATAACTGTTGGTTAATAAAAATATTGTTTGTAGGAAATTTGCTAGCAGCACCTACTTTCACCCTGCCATAACCCTTAGTTTTTATAGGGAAAGCATACATTGCACTAGCTCTTAGTTGCCACAAATTTAAATTGGCATCAAATCCAGTTTTTGTAACACTAGCTTGTGCAATTAATCCTTTTGTTGGGTATGGTATAAAATCTGTTTTTATATACTGAACTCCATATTGCAATTCGCCATAGCTTAAACTTTTTCTACCATTTCCAAAATAATTGGGGTTAAGTTTTGCAACTGTATCAAGTATATTATCGTTTACATAGCTTAGCCTTACAAAATGTCGCCAATATTGGTCTGGTCTATAAGTATAACTCAAATTGCCAGAAATAAAGTTGCGAGTAAATTGATTTTCTTGTTTAAAAAATAGTTGTTTGTTATCGTTGCTGGTTAAATAATTTACTTCTTTTTGTTTGCTAGAAGTATAGCTAACACTAAAACCATGTTGTAGCTTTCTGTCAAAAAAAGGCATTTCGTATTTTATGCTAGTTTGCCTGGTGTATCCTGTTATTAAATTAATATTTAACCTATCATTTCTTCCAGTAAGGTTATTATGGAAAAATTTTAAACCATAATTCACTCTGTCTAAACTTGCTTTTTGATTAGTCCACCACTCATTAAAGTTTCTATCTACCCATTTAAAATAAGGTAATGGAAAAATGTACCATCTTTCTTTTACATCAATAATTATGGTAATGTTGTTTTCTTTGCCTTGAGCTGCAATTAAATCTGTTGTTACAAAAAGTGTGGTGTTAAAAATTAGTTGTTTGCTTTGTAATAGTTTGTCGTTTAGTTGGCTTTTTAAAATAGTGTCGCCTTTTGCAAAAACCATTTCTCTTAAAATAATAAAATTTCGAGTTTTTTTATTGCCAGTAATAATGATGTCTTCAATAATAACACTCGAGTCTGCATTGTAAGTGTTAGATTGTGCTAACAACAATTTGCCAAAAAAAAGGACAAAGCAAAAAGTTAAAGCGTATTTCATTAACAAAAAAATTATAAATGTAATAAAGTGTTTCGGAGGTTAAAAAGCTTAGATGTTAAGGTATGCCATTAAATGATTATAATTTTCCTTGATTTCATTGGCATAAGCTTCTTCACCAAAATAGCGTACTACATGATAATCGTAGCGTTGTAAAGTGGCAATAATATCGCTAACCTCATTGGTATTTAATTTTATGGTAACCGTTGTATTGCCATTTTCTTTGTTAAAAAAGGTATTAAGTTGAGTAATGTAAGCATTGTTTGTTTCTACCAATCTACTTATCTCACCAAAACTGTAATGTCTTTTATCAACTTCTAAAACAATAATTGCACCAGTGTCGTTAGTATCTAAAAAAGTATTTAATGCCTGGAGGATTTTGTTTGATGTAATTGAACCAACGTATTGATGATGATTATTTATCACAGCAACAATGCTTAGTTCTTCTTCAGCCATCAAAGCTAAAGATTCAGTAAAAAAAGTATCTTGCCTAACTGTTTTTGTAATGAATTGATGATGCAAAGTTTCAATTCTAAAATCTTCTTCTGTATCAAGCAAATCTTGCTTACTTATTATTCCTAAAAATTTTTCTTCATCAATTATTGGCAAATGTTGTACATCATACTCATCCATTAATTGTAAGGCAAATTCCACTTTATCTGTAAGATGAAGTGTAGGAAAATTGGTTTGTATGATTTGTTTATGAATCATTTAAAATATCAAAACTATTCTTCAATTTTATTTTTTTTCAAAAACTCAGACAGTATTCTATTAAACTCATCTGGTACTTCCATCATTGGGGCATGACCACATTTATCTACAAAATGCAATTCGCTATTTGGAATTAAATTATTAAACTCCTTGCCTACAAATGGAGGTGTTATAGTATCGTTATTGCCCCAAATTAAAAGTGTAGGCTGAATGATGTTTTTCAATTCATCGCCCAAATTGTTTCTTATGGCACTTTTAGCTAACGATAAAATTTTAATAACCTTAATACGATTATTTGTAATCTCAAAAACTTCATCTACAAGTTCTTTAGTAGCCATTGCAGGGTTGTAAAAAGTAAGTTCTGTTTTCTTTTGTATATACTCATAGTTGCCTCGTTTTGGGTAACTATCACCCATGCCATTTTCAAATAAACCAGAGCTTCCTGTAAGTGTTAAAGTTTTTATTTTTTCAGGATGCTTTAATGTATGAATTAGAGCCACATGACCTCCTAACGAATTACCTAGTAAGTGCATGTTAGTATAACCTCTTGCTTCTATAAATTTTTGTACATATTTTTCAAAACCTCCAACAGTTGTATTAAAAATATCTAAATCAAATAAAGGAAGCATTGGAACTACAACTTTGTAATCTTTTCTAAAAAATTCAATTAAATCTTTAAAATTACTTAACGCTCCAAACAAGCCATGCAATAGCAAAAGCACTTCGCCGTTACCTTCTTCTATGTACGAAAACTTGTCGTGTTTTTTTAATTCGTAGTTCATCAGTTGGGATTAGTAATTATAAAATGGATACCCCACAAATAAAGGCATTTAATTATAAAATTATGATTAATTTAAAAATAACTTTTGAGAAGCAATTTACAAATTAAAAATTAACAATAATAATTATTTTAAATAAACAAATAAACTAGTTTATTTTACAACAATTTAAATTGCTCCACATGTTTAAAAAATGGATTAAAAAATTAGGCATATTACTACTCTTTCTCTTTTTATTGCTTAATATAATTACTGCTTTTCATGCATATAAATTTACTCATTTTTATGATGATGCAGCACCCTTAAAAAAACCTGAAGAAATGAGTGGTACTGAAAAATTTAGTGCTATGTTTTTTGGGGTAAATTATCCCAAAAAGAAGAATGCAGATAGCTTTTTGCTGCCTCATAAAAATGTATATTTAAAAAACAATGATAGTCTTTTAATTGAGGCTTGGGAAAGTTATAATTTGCCCAATCAAAACAGAATATTTTCAAAAACAGTAATAATGTTTCATGGGCATGGAGGCAACAAATCAGGGGTTTTAAAAGAAGCAGAAGCTTTTGATAGTATGGGGTACAGGGTTTTTTTGGTAGATTTTAGGGCTCATGGAAACAGTCAAGGGAATATTTGTACTATTGGTTTTAGTGAAACCAACGACGTGTTAATTGCATACAATTATATAAAGCAAAAGTATAATGAAGATATTATATTGTGGGGTATAAGTATGGGTGCTGCAACCATATTAAAAGCTGTAGATGAGTATAACCTTAAACCTATTAAAATTATTTGCGAAATGCCTTTTGCAACTTTACAAGATGCTGTAAAAGGCAGGGTAAGAATGATGAAATTGCCAGAACAACCAATAAGTACTTTACTAACTTTTTGGGGTGGCACTCAACAAGGTTTTTGGGCATTTGATTACAAACCGAAAGATTATGCTTCAAAAATTAAATGTCCTATTTTATTGCAATGGGGTAAACAAGATCCACGAGTGAGTAGCAAAGAAACTTACGATATTTATAATGCAATCAATAGTAAAAAACAATTAATAGTTTACGATAGTGCTGCACATCAAAGCTTATGTAAGCATGATTTTGAAAAATGGTTTACAAACGTTGATAGTTTTCTTAAAAATTAATAAATGAAGGTTTTAATGGTTTGCCTTGGAAATATTTGTAGAAGCCCATTAGCACATGGAATTCTAGAGCATTTGGTAAAAAAACATCAGTTAAATTGGCAGGTAGATAGTGCAGGTACAAATGGATATCATATTGGGGAAGCTCCACATAAGCTTTCAATTAAAGTGGCAGAAGCAAATGATATAAATATAAGCATGCAACGATGTAGAAAATTTACCCAAAACGACATCCACATTTTCGACAAAATTTATGTGATGGATGCCCAAAATTATCAAGCAGTTAAGAAAATTACTGGGCAAGATTTTAATCCTGAAAAAGTAGAATTCATTTTAAACGAAATTTATCCCAATCAAAACCTAGAAGTTCCAGATCCTTGGTATGGGACTATTGATGGATATTACAAGGTTTATGATATGTTGTTCCAAGCTTGTGAAGCTATTGTAAAAAAATACCACTAATAAAATTTGTAAAAGTTTAATGATGTAGCTAGTATTTTTGCCCACTTTAATTTTTAAACATCATGGCAAAACCATCTTTACCACAAGGTACAAGAGATTTCAATGCAGCAGTTTTACGCAAGCGAGAATATATTTTTAGTACCATAAAAAATACCTTTGAATTATTTGGTTTTGAGCCGTTGCAAACTCCAGCTTTAGAAAATCTTGAAACGCTAATGGGCAAATATGGCGATGAAGGCGATAAACTAATTTTTAAAGTGCTAAATAATGGATTAGACAATAAAGATAAACTAGCCAAAACACAAGAAGGTTTCGAGAAAATTATTTCTGGAAAATCGAGCACAGCCATTACAGAACGAGCATTAAAGTACGATTTAACTATACCTTTTGCAAGATACGTAGCCATGAACTTTGGGCAATTAACAATGCCCTATAAACGTTATCAAATGCAACCTGTTTGGCGTGCAGATAGACCTCAAAAAGGCAGATACAGAGAGTTTTATCAGTGTGATGCTGATGTTGTAGGTAGCAAAAGCTTATGGAACGAAGTAGACTTAGTTAATATCTACAATACAGTATTTACAAAATTTGGTATTGAAGTGGCTTTAAAAGTGAATAGTAGAAAAATTTTAGCTGCACTTGCTGATAGTTGTGGAGGTTTGCAAAACATGACTACTATAACTACTGCTATTGATAAACTAGATAAAATAGGAATTGATAAAGTAAAGGAGGAATTAAGCAACAATAGCATAGATGAGGTTTCAATTGGAGTTATTACACAATACTTGCAAATCAATGGCACTAATAATGAAAAAATTGAAGCCATTAAAAAATTATTGCCAAGTGAACTAGCAAATGAAGGTTTAAACGAAATTCAATTTTTACTCGACCAAAATTTGCCAATTGTTGTAGATTTTACCTTGGCTAGAGGATTAAACTATTACACAGGTTTAATTTTTGAAGTAAAAGCCTTGCAAGCTAGTATTGGTAGTATTGGAGGTGGTGGTAGATACGACGATTTAACTGGTCTTTTTGGAGTACCAAATGTACCTGGTGTTGGCATTAGTTTTGGTGTTGATAGAATTTATGACGTAATGGAAGAGTTAAATTTGTTTCCTTCAAACATTAATACAACTACAAAAGTTCTCTGCTTTAACTTAGGTGATGCCGAAGCCACAAAAACAATGCAAGTAATGCAGGAATTAAGAAAAAACCATGTTGCTTGTGAACTGTACCATGAAATGGCAAAATTTGATAAACAATTTAAATATGCCGATAAAAAAGGAATTCCATTTGCACTCATAATTGGTAAAACTGAATTAGAAAACAATACTTGCATTGTAAAAAATTTAACTACAAGCACTCAGCAAACTATGCCAATTTCCGAAATTGTGGCCTTTTTTACAAACCAATAAATTTCTAATAATTAATGTATAAACATTTTCTAATTTTTTGTGTAAGCTTGGTGTTTACTAACTTTTTAAAAGCTCAGCAGTTAAACATTCCACAGAATAGTAATGAAATTTATTTGCAGTTAAAAAAACTTCAGGTATGTGGAAGTGTTTTATACATTGCAGCCCATCCAGATGACGAAAACAATACTTTGTTGCCCTATTTTGCTAAAGAAAAGTTATACAGAACGGCTTACTTAAGCTTAACCAGAGGTGACGGTGGGCAAAATTTAATTGGCCCTGAACAAGGTGTTGAATTAGGAATGATTCGTACAGAAGAATTACTAGCTGCAAGAAAAATTGATGGAGCCGAACAATATTTTACACGAGCTTATGAATTTGGTTTCAGCAAATCATCCAACGAAACATTAAAAATTTGGGATAAAGAAAAGGTGTTGGCCGACATAGTTTTTGTGATTCGTAAGTTTAAACCTGATGTAATTATCACTCGTTTTCCTCCAGATTCAAGGGCAGGACATGGGCACCATGCAGCAAGTGCAATACTTGCCAATGAGGCATTTATAGCAGCTGCAGATGTTGCAAAATTTCCTGAACAATTTAATTTTGGTGTAAGTGCTTGGGCAGCTAAAAGACTGTATTGGAATACGTTTAATTTTGGAAGCAACAACACAACCGATGAAAATCAACTTAAAATAGATGTAAGTGGTTTTAATGCTTTGTTAGGCAAAAGTTATGGAGAAATTGGTGCTGAAGCAAGAAGTATGCACAAAAGTCAAGGTGAAGGTAGAGCCAAAAGAAGAGGAACTTTGATAGAATATTTTAGTTATGTAAATGGTGAAAATGCAACAACCGATTTGTTTGAAAATGTTGAAACTAGCTTTAAAAGATTCAAAAACGGAGGAGCAACAATCGACAGCTTAATTGCTGATGCCATCAAAAATTTTAGTTTTGAACAGCCATCAAAAACTGTAAAGGAATTAATAAACATTTATAGTAAAATAGATTTGTTGGAAGATGTATTGCTATCTAGTAATATGCAAGAAAATTGGAAAACAACCAAGCTAAATGAAGTTAAAGATTTGATTGAAGCATGTACTAGCTTAGTTATTGAGGCAACTACATCACAAGATATTGCTGTACAAGGAGACAGTTTAAAAGTAAATTTTTTGGCTGTAAAACGCAGTCCAGTTAATATCAATATCAAATCTATTCATCTAGAATCTTACCATAGTAAGAAAACCCAATCTTTACAAATTTTAAAACCATTTACAGCATCTGCAACAATATTGGTTGATAAGGAAATTAGCCAACCTTATTGGCTTAAAGAAAACTCTAGTAACGATGGCATGTTTCAGGTAAGTAATCCTGCATTTATTGGTAAAGCTAATAGTGATGCTTCTTTTTATGCCTTATTTGAAATTGAGATTGAAGACAAATTATTTACGTTTCGCAAGCCAATTTATTATAAATATGTTGATTTAGTAAGGGGAGAATTGTATCAACCTTTACCAATTTTGCCTAAAACAATTGTTAAGCAAAAAAATGAGGTAGTGATATTTGATTCAAAAAAAAGTAATAATGTAGCCATAAATTATTATTCTACTTCTACATCAAATAATACCATTTCTATTTTAAAAAATCATCAATCTTGGTTGTTTGACAGTCTGTCGGAAAAACCATTTATTCAAAAAGAGTTCAGTACTGTTATTGATGTTGCAAAAAAAGTATATAATTATGATGAAATTGTAGATAGTTTTCAGCTAGATAATCATCAACCAGCTTTGTACGATGTACAAATAAAATACAACCATATTCCCAACTTAATCTATTTTAAGCCGGCAGTTCAAAAAACTTTAATCACTTCAATTAAAACTGTTGGCAAAAAAGTAGGTTATATTGTTGGTGCTGGCGACAAAGTTCCTGAAATACTTGCTCAGTTTGGTTTTTCAGTTGATATATTGCAAGAAAAAGATTTAAATCTTCAAAATTTAAAACAATATAAAGCTGTAGTTTGTGGCATAAGAGCACATAATATTCATGAATGGCTAACCAATAAAAACAACATTATTAATGACTACATAAATTCTGGCGGCAACTTTATAGTGCAATATTTACGAAGTGCTTTTGTAGGTAATAAAAAAATTGCTGTAGGTCCATATAACTTTACAGTAAACTCAAGTAGTAGAGTTACTGAAGAAAATGCAAAAGTTACAATGGTTTTACCCAATCATAGCGTGTTTAATTACCCAAACAAAATAGATAGTGCCGATTTTGATAATTGGGTTCAGGAAAGAAGCACTTATCAGGCCGATAAATTAGATGCTTCCTTTGTAAGCCCTATACAAATGAACGACACAAATGAAAAATCTAGTACTGGTAGTTTGATCATTGCACCTTATGGAAAAGGAAATATGGTTTATTTAAGCCTCGCCATGTTTAGACAACTTCCTGCTGGTGTAAATGGTGCTATGAAATTAATGGCAAATATTATTTCTTTACAAAACAATAAATAGTATGCAACCACGAAAAAGAATAGGAGCTGCAACCCTTATAATTATTGGGCTTATCATAGGCTTTGCAATAAAAAATGTGAAGATTGGATTGTTAATAGGATTGGTTTTGGGCGTGCTTGCTGGTGGATTATTATTAAAAAAAAATTAAATAATATTAGGATTTAAATTAATTTAATATATATTGCAAAAAAAATTATATGTACAATTGGATTCTTGGATTACACAGTTTATTAAGGTGGGTAATTGTTATAGTATTAATTATAAATATTGCCAGAACAGTTCTTAATAACGAAAAGCCTTTTTCTCAATTTGATAAAAATTGGAATCTCCGTTTATTGATTTTTGCACACCTTAATTTTTTAATTGGTTTGTACAATTATTTTTTTGGAGGAAAAGGGTTCGCCTATATCAATGAGCTTGGTTTTGGAGCTGTGATGAAAGATAAGGTAATGAGGTTTTGGGCAGTAGAACATTTTGTGGGAATGTTAGTTTTTGTAGTATTAGTAACCCTATCACGCCGTGTTACAAAAAACACAACACTTGATGATGTAGCCAAACACAAAAAATTAATGTGGTTTTATATTATATCTTTTGTAGTACTATTTGCTAGTATTCCATGGCCTTTTAGATTTGCAGAAGTTCCTTGGTTTAGACCCTTAAGTTAAAATATTGGGCTGCTTTTTTAGCAGCCTTTTTTATGTTAGTACTATTCCTTTACCTTCGTTTTTTAATTGTATTGTTATGCCACATTATCAAAAATTAGGAACTGTTCCTCAAAAACGCCACACACAATTTCGCAAGCCAAATGGTGATTTGTATTCAGAGCAATTATTTAGTACCGAAGGTTTTAGCAACGATTATTCTTTGTTGTACCATATTCATCCTCCAACTCAAATAATAAAAACCGATGAGCCCATAAATATTGCACCTGAAATTGCCGAGGAGAAAATGTTGCAACATCGAAGTTTTGAAGGATTTAATGTGCAACCAAAATCAGACTATTTACAAAGCAGAACACCCATTTTAGTAAATAATGATTGCCATATTTCACTTGCTGCACCACAACAAAGTATGCAAGATTATTTTTTTAAAAATGCAGATGCAGATGAGGTAATTTTTATTCACGAAGGCAGTGGAAAGTTGCTTACTCAGTATGGTGAATTGGCTTTTACTTATGGTGATTATATAGTCATTCCCCGTGGTAGTATTTATCAAATTATATTTGAAACGCAGCATAATAGATTATTTATTGTAGAAAGCTTTAGCCCAATTCGTTACCCAAAAAGATACATTAGTAAGTATGGTCAGTTGCTCGAAAATTCACCTTATTGTGAGCGTGATATTATACCACCATCAAACTTACAAACTATTGACGCTGAGGGTGATTTTATAATAAAAACAAAAAAGAAAGGCGTTTTATATGGCTTGCACTACGCCCATCATCCATTTGATGTGGTGGGCTGGGATGGTTGTTGCTACCCCTATATATTTAGCATTCATAACTTTGAACCCATTACAGGTCGTGTACATCAGCCACCACCAGTGCATCAAACTTTCGATGCCAATAATTTTGTAATTTGTAGTTTTTGTCCTCGTTTGTACGATTATCATCCACAAGCCATTCCAGCACCTTATAACCACAGTAATATTGATAGTGATGAGTTGTTGTATTATGTAGATGGTGATTTTATGAGTAGAAAAAATGTAACACGAGGTATGATGACCTTGCACCCTGCAGGCATCCCTCATGGACCACACCCAGGTGCTGTAGAAAAAAGTATTGGCAAAAAAGAAACACAAGAATTAGCTGTAATGGTAGATACTTTTCATCCATTAATGCTTACAAAACAAGCTTTGGAAATAGAAAATAAAGGATATACAATGAGCTGGGCAGAGTAGTTTAATTAGTAAATGTGAAAATGTGAAGATTAGTAAATGTGAAAATGTGATAATTAGTAAATTCATCAATCAACCAATCATCAAATCAATCAATCAAAAATAAA
>JBMLOQ010000085.1:0-3149 GCA_049242885.1 Chitinophagaceae bacterium | reverse complement strand
GCTATAAGGTAAAGTTTACGCATAAAAAATGGTTTATGTTGTAAAACTAGGGATTTTACTGTTTTGTTAAATAGCAATTTGGGCGTAAAATTTATGTTTTCAAGGTTAATTATCACTGTTATGTATATATTTTTTTAGAATGGGCTTGTGTTTTTTTACAATTATTTCATTTTGCATTACATTAATACAGAATATTGCCAAAACATGTATCTTGTAATATGAGTACTTTACGAAAGCAAACCATAATTTCTAGTGTGTTGGTATATATTGGCTTTGGTATAGGTGCTATTAATATGTTGTATTTTACAAAAAAAGGCTTTTTTACAGAAGAGCAATTTGGACTTGCAACTATTTTTTATACTTTTTCACAATTAGCATTGGTGTTTTCTCTGTTTGGCTTAAATGCTGTAATCTATAAATTTCACCCTTATTACAAAGATAATTTGCCAAAAAAGCAGATAGACTTATTGAGTTGGTGTTTGCTTATTATACTAATTGGTTTTGCTTTAGTATGTGTTGTAGGTTATTTTATAGAACCTTTAGTAATACAGAGTTATAGTAAAAAAAGTAAGTTACTAGTAGATTACTATCCTTTGCTCTTTCCTTTTGCATTTGGAGCATTAATTTTTACATTGTTTGAGGCTTATGCAGTATCGTTGCGAAAACCAATTGCACCTAGTTTTTTGCGAGAAACTATGTTTAAGTTTCTAAACCTAATTATAATTTTATTATACTGTTTTAAGCAAATAAATTTTACAGTTTTTATGTATTTATTTATGAGCTTAAACTTGGTTACAGCTATTTTATTAATTGGTTATATATATAAAATTGGTGAGTTAAATTTTAGTTTTAAAGTAAGCAGAGTAACTAAAAAGTTTTGGAAAAAAATGCTGCAAATGCAAAGCCTTATTTATTTTGGCACTTTGGTAATAGCAGTTGGTGCAACTATTGATGCTATAGTAATTAATGAAGTTTTAGGTTTAAAAATTGTTGGATATTTTACAATAGCCCAATACGGCAGTAGCTTAATTCAGGTGCCTACACGTACTATACAAAATGTTAGTGTTGCTGTACTATCTCAAGCTTGGAAAGATAAAAATTATAATGAAATTCAAAGGGTGTACAGTCGTTCTTCCATAAACTTACTATTGCTTAGTTTGTTTTTATTTGGAAACATTTGGCTTAATGTGTTGCCATTGTTCGAGTTTTTTGATATTCAAAAAGGGTTTCAAACTGCACTTAATACCTTGTTTATTTTTGGTATTGCTCGTTGTATTGATGGTGCTTTTGGGGTAAACAATGTAATATTAGGAACTTCTAATTTTTGGAAGTTTGATTTTATTAGTAGTGTCATTTTATTGGCTTTGAGGTTGCCATTAGCTTGGATATTAATTTCAAAATATGGAATCATAGGGTCGGCATTTGCAGAACTAATTGCTGTTACAACTTATAACTTTTTGAGATTTGTTTTCTTGAAAACGAAATTCAATTTTCAACCCTTTAGTTACAAAACCTTTGTAAGTGTATTATTAGCTTTGGCTAGTTATTTTATTGCATTTTACAGTTGTGAAAATTTTAATGGTTTAGTGGGAATGATTTGTAGGGCTTTAATTTTTTGCAGTGTAATGGTTGCAGGAATTTTTGCCTTTAAACTCACCCCAGATGCTTTACAAATGTATGAGCGATGGGTTAAGAAGGTTAATTGATTTACTTTCTAATTTTTATAAAATTTCCAAATTGTATTTGTTCATAGTTATTCATTACTTTAAATTGCAAGCATGAGAAAATTTATCGCATTTTTGTTATTAGTCGTTTTGCATAATAAAGGCTTTTGCCAATATCAGCAAGATTCTGCTTTTATAAAATCGTTATCCAACGAAATATTAGTTAATGGTAAAGCGTATGACTGGCTTCACTTTTTAACTAAAAAAATTGGTCATCGCTTATCTGGAAGCAATGGATTTAATAAAGCTGTTGTTTGGGGCCAACAAACTATGCTTGAGGCAGGTGCTACAAAAGCTTATTTGCAATCTTGCAGCATTCCAGTGTGGATTAGAGGCAAAGAAATGGTTGCTATTACTAGTATAAATAGAAAATCAATCAACAAAAAATTAAATGCACTTGCCTTAGGAAATAGTAGTGGCACTGGCAACAAAATTTTAGTGGGTGATGTTGTAGCGTTTAAAAATTTTGATGAGTTTTATGCCAACTTGAGTAAAGTAAAAGACAAAATTGTACTATTTAACTATCCGTTTAACCAAACATTTGTTGAAACATTCAATGCTTATGGCGATGCAGGTAAATATAGAAGAGCTGCTGCTAGCATAGTTGCAAAATATGGTGGAGTTGCCATGCTTACAAGAAGTTTAGGTGGGGGAGAAGATAACTTTGCACACACTGGCACAATGGTTTATAATGATAGTTTTCCTAAAATACCTGCTTTTGCTTTAGGGTTAAAAGATGCTGATGATATATACCTAAAAGCTGCAACACAAAGCGTGAAACTTTCGTTACAATCTGGTGCAATGTTTAAACCAGATACTATTGGGTATAATGTAATTGGCGAACTTGTAGGCACTGAGTTTCCAAATGAGTATATTACTATTGGTGGGCATTTAGATAGTTGGGATGTGGGCGAAGGTGCACACGATGATGGTGCTGGTTGTGTACAAACTATGGAAGTGCTACGTGCTTTTACAAGCTTAGGCTACAAACCAAAACATAGTATAAGATTTGTATTATTTGCCAATGAAGAAAATGGTTTAAGAGGAGGAAATAAATATGCAGATGAAGCCAAAAACAAAAACGAAAAACATTTATTTGCTTTAGAAAGTGATGCTGGAGGATTTACCCCACGTGGCTTTGGATTTACTGCAAAAGATAGTGTTTTAGCTAAAATAAAACAATGGCTGCCCTTGCTTTCACCTTATGGCACTAGTTATTTAAAAGCTGGTGGTGGGGGAGCTGATATTGGGCCTTTACAAAAGCTTGGAACAGTTTTAGCAGGTTTACAACCCGATAGTCAACGTTATTTCGATTATCACCACACCCATAATGATGTATTTGAAAATGTAAATAAAAGAGAATTGCATTTGGGAGCTGTAAACATGGCTGCTTTAATTTATTTGGTTGATAAATATGGATTGTAA
>JBMLOQ010000084.1:0-15041 GCA_049242885.1 Chitinophagaceae bacterium | reverse complement strand
TTAATTATCAATTAGTTATAAGATTTTTACCTTCCCATATATACCATTAATATTTGAATATCACTAGGATTTACACCACTTATTCTACTGGCTTGGCCTAAAGTTCTTGGTTTTATTTTTAAAAACTTTTGTAATGCTTCGCTACTTAGTGCTTGCACTTTGTTGTAATCAAAAACATCTGGAATTATCATATTTTCCATATCACTCATTCTCTGTACCAACTCTTCTTCTTTTTCTATATATCTCTCGTACTTTACTTGTATTTCGGCTTGCTCAATAGCTTCTTTTGAAAATGACTGTAATGCTGTGCTTAATGGTTGTATGTAGGTAGAAAGGCTTATTAAATCTATACCAGGGCGTAGTACTAATTGTGCTACTTTTTGTTTTTGAATTAAAGAACTTGACCCTATTACCTCTAAAAAAGGGTTTACATTTTCTGGATAAGCCCAAATTTCTTGAATAATGGCTTTTATTTTTTCTACACTTTCCAATTTATTGTTTACCACACTCATTCTATCTGCACTAGCAAAACCAACTTTGTGGCTAAGTGGTGTTAAACGAATATCGGCATTATCTTGTCTTAACAAAGTTCTATACTCTGCCCTGCTTGTAAACATTCTATAAGGCTCATCGGTTCCTTTGCTTATTAAATCGTCAATTAAAACTCCGATATATGCTTCATTACGTTTTAAAATAAACGGCGGCTGGTTGTTTACTTTTAAATGTGCATTCATTCCTGCCATTAATCCTTGGCAAGCAGCTTCTTCGTAACCAGTAGTACCATTAATTTGGCCAGCAAAAAACAAGTTTTTTATTTGCTTTGTTTCTAAAGTATAAGTAAGTTGTGTAGGAGGGAAGTAATCATATTCAATTGCATAACCTGGGCGAAAAATTTTACAGTTTTCAAAACCACTGATACTTTGAAGGGCTTTTACTTGTACATCTTCGGGTAAGCTGGTGCTAAATCCATTTACATAAATTTCAACTGTACTCCAACCCTCTGGCTCTACAAACAATTGATGCCTGTCTCTATCGGCAAATCTATTTATTTTATCTTCAATACTTGGGCAATATCTTGGTCCACGCCCTTCAATTCGTCCTTGAAACATTGGACTTCTATCGAAACCTGTTTTTAATATTTCGTGAACCTCTGGTGTTGTATAAGCAATATGGCAAGGTCGTTGATCTTTTGGATTAATTTTAGGTGTGTTGGTAAACGAAAATCCAACTATTTCATCATCTCCCTCTTGGGTTTCCATTTTACTATAATCTAAACTTCTACCATCTACACGAGGCGGTGTTCCTGTTTTTAATCTATCACTCTCAAAGCCTAATTCAACCAATTGCTCAGTAATTCCTGTGGCTGCTTTTTCGCTAATTCTTCCACCACCCAATTGTTTTTCACCTATATGAATTACGCCATTAAGGAATGTGCCACTTGTAACCACCACAGCTTTGCCATGTACCTCATGCCCTAAACCTGTAACTACACCACAAGCTCTTCCATCTTTAATGATGATGTTACGTACCATATCTTGGTAAAAATCTACATTTGGTGTTTGCTCCAGCATTTCTCTCCACTTATTTGCAAAAACCATTCTGTCGTTTTGTGTTCTTGGACTCCACATTGCTGGACCTTTGCTACGATTAAGCATTCTAAATTGTATAGTACTAGCATCACTAACTATTCCACTGTATCCACCAAGTGCATCAATTTCGCGTACAATTTGTCCTTTTGCAATACCCCCCATTGCTGGATTGCAACTCATTTGGGCAATTGTTTGCATATTCATGGTAATTAATAATACTTTACTACCCATGTTGGCAGCTGCAGCTGCAGCTTCGCAACCTGCATGTCCTGCACCAACCACTATAACATCATACTCTTTAAACATAGTACAAAGATATTGAGGGATAGTATTAAAAGCCCAAGCTACAAGCAAGGAGTGTAAAATGAAAGGGAAATTTTTAGTATTTACATCTGTTTCACGTGGAACAAGTACATTGCTGCTTTTGTTTGTTGGACCGGTTGATTAAATGTTTCACGTGAAACAACTATTGAATGGCACTACTAAAGTCTTGTGTAATATAAAAACTACCGTCTTTTGAGGTACTGTATCCTATACCAATTAAGGTGTAATTGGTGCTTAAAAGCGTTTTTCTGTGTCCCAAATCTGGTATACCAATATCCAAATACAATAAAACAATTGATTGTAAAATGGCTTGTTGTCCCATGCTTATATTCTCTGCTGCATAGGTGTTTTTTACACCAAAGCTTTCCATTCTATCAATAAATGATTTGCCATTACTAGAAGTGTGACTGAAAATACCTGTACTTGCTAAATCGTTGCTATGATATCTTGCTGCTTGTATAAGACTATTGTGTAGGCTAAACATTGGCAAGCTACCAGTATTTATTAAATCTTTATACAAAGACTGGCTGTTTTTGCCTACCAAAGATGGAAATGTTTTTAAAATGGGCTGTACAATACTATCCCAAAAGTACCTAGGTTGGCTACGTGCTACATTGGTATAATATAATATTTCCTTTTCCTGAAGACTTAGACTTGAAAACAAAGGAAGTTGTGAATTAAAAGTTTCTACAGACACTAAACGTTTGGTTGGTGTGGGTATAGTTCTATTCTCTAGTTTGGTTTGAGAAAACTGTGCTTGAATTTGTGTTGAAGCTACTGCAAGAAATAAAATTATAAATACGGATTTCATATATACTTACTTAATTGTGTTCTAAAAAATTATTGATATAAAAGTCTTCTTTGCTACGCATTTGTATTTGCTGGACTTTAGTTTTGTCTTTATAGCCACATAAATGCAAAGCACCATGTGAAACAACACGTACTAACTCGGTTTGAAAATTGGTATCAAATAATCTGGCATTCTCTTTTACCCTATCAATGCTGATATAAATTTCACCAACAACAGGTTGATTTTTTTCTTGTAAAGGAAACGTAATGATGTCTGTTAGTGTATCATGGTTTAAAAATGATTGATTAATATCTAACAAAAACTCATCATTACAAAAAACATATTGCAAATGCTCCAATGAAATTTGCTCTATTTTAAAGATGTGTTCCACGTGCAACTTTAATTTTGTTTTAGTAGAAAACTTAAACTGTACACCTGCGTAATTAAACTGTACTTTGCTCATAAAAAAAATTTAGAAACAGAAAGAATTTAAAACCATTTTGCTTCTTTTTACAAAAAATTTAAAATTAGTTGATTAACAATTAACTACTCCAAAATTCGTAACTATTGATACACAACGGCTGTTAGATTTGTTAATATTTTTATAATGAAAAAATTAAGCGAACTTAAGGTAGGCGATGAGGCAATAATTGACTCTTTTGAGAAAGATGATATTTTTATTAAACTCATGGAAATGGGTTGTGTGCCAGGTGAAAAAGTAAAAGTAGATCAAGTTGCTCCATTGGGTGATCCTATTAGTATTTCAGTAGCTGGTTACCATTTAAGTTTAAGGCTTGATGAAGCAAGTAAAATACTTGTAACCACTACCTAGTTTATATATTTTTACAAAATGAAAATTGGCTTGTACTTTGGTTCATTTAATCCTATACATATTGGGCATTTAATTATTGCTAGCTATATTGCCAATAGCACAGATGTTCAAAAAATTTGGTTTGTAGTTAGTCCGCAAAACCCACACAAACCATCGAGTAGTTTATTAAATGAATATCAGCGACTGCATTTAGTAAATTTAGCTATTGAGGGAGATGATAGATTTAAAGCTAGTAACATAGAATTTACACTTCCAAAACCTTCTTACACCATTGATACCTTAGCTTATTTACAAGAAAAATATCCTAATTACGAATTTGATATAATTATTGGAAGTGATAGTATTAATAACTTACACAACTGGAAAAACTACGAACAACTTATAAAAAACTATTCCTTTTTAGTGTACGAGCGTCCGGGATTTGCTCCTAATTTTTCAACAGAAATTAAAGCTACCCTTATAAAAGCACCTATGCTAGATATTTCATCTACTCAAATAAGAAATTACATAAAATCTTCAAAATCAATTAGTTATCTTACAACTAAGGCTGTTGAGGAAGAAATTATACGTTATGGCTACTATAAATAATTTCTTTTTCTAAACTAATAAAAACACTTTATAAAAATTAGCATTTTTAAATACTAACAAGTATTAGTTTTGTACAAAACAACATTCATGTATTCTCTACAAAATTATATTCTTGGAAACTGGGAAACTAATGTAGGTAAAGAGCAAACTTTGTTTAATGCTATAACAGGCGAAGCCATTGCTAATACAACCACTAATGGTATAAACTTTAAAGATGTAGTGGAATATGGACGAAAAAATGGACACCATTTAAGCAACTATACTTTTAGAGAAAGAGGATTAATGCTTAAAGCACTAGCCTTACACCTACAACAACACTTACTAAAATTTTATGAAATAAGCTATAAAACTGGTGCTACAAAAGCAGATAGCTGGGTTGATATTGAAGGTGGTATTGGAAATTTATTTGCCTATGCATCGCTAAGAAGAAAATTACCAGATGATACCATTTGTTTAGATGGGGAATATCATAACTTAAGCAAAGGCAGCAGCTTTATGGGGCATCATATTTTAGTTCCAAAACAAGGGGTAGCTATACATATTAATGCTTTTAATTTCCCAGTTTGGGGAATGCTCGAAAAAATAGCAGTGAATATTTTAGCGGGTGTACCATGTATTGTAAAACCAGCAACAGTTACAAGTTTTCTTACAGAAGCAATTGTAAAAGAAATAGTAGCAAGTAATATTCTACCAAAAGGTGCCATTCAATTATTATGTGGTAGTGCAGGAGATTTGTTAAATCATGTTCAAAATCAAGATGTAGTAACTTTCACAGGAAGTGCTAGTACAGGATTGATGCTGAAATCAAATCCTTTTGTGTTAGCAGAAAATGTTCCATTCACTATGGAGGCAGATAGCTTAAACTGTATTGTTTTAGGAGAAGATGTAACACCAGAAATGCCTGAATGGGAAATTTTTATAAAAGAGGTAAGAAAGGAAATGACTACAAAATGTGGTCAAAAATGTACGGCTATTAGAAGAATATTTGTTCCAGAAAATAAAATTGAAGCAGTACAAAAAGACTTACAAAAAGCACTGGCACAAACTGTAATTGGTAATCCATTACATAAAGATGTAAGAATGGGAAGTCTTGCAGGAGAAAATCAAAGAGTTGAAGTAAAAGAACAAGTACAAAAACTATTAGCTGTTTCAGAACTAATTTATGGAGATTTAAATAATATAGAAGTTGTAGATGCTGATGGAAAAAGTGGAGCATTTATTTCTCCTATTTTATTATTAAATCAAAACCCATTTACACAAACAGCCTCGCACAATATAGAAGCATTTGGACCAGTGAGTACACTAATGCCATATAAAAATATGGATGAAGCAATTGAATTAAGTAAGCTAGGAAAAGGAAGTTTAGTATCAACTATAGTAACTGCAAATACAAATACTGCTCGAAAATACATTGTTGGTGCAGCAGCTTATCATGGTCGTGTATTAATATTAAATAATGAATGTGCTAAAGAAAGTACAGGGCATGGTAGTCCTTTGCCTTTATTGGTTCATGGAGGACCAGGACGAGCTGGAGGTGGCGAAGAAATGGGTGGATTACGTGGATTAAAACATTATATGCAAAGAGTTGCCATACAAGGAAGTCCTAATATGATAACAGCAGTAACTAAAGTGTATCAACCTAATGCAACGGGTAAAATTGATGAAAACATACATCCTTTTAAAAAACACTTTGAGGAATTAGAAATTGGAGACCAAATAATTACAACCAAAAGACTAATTACGAAAGAAGACATAAATCAATTTGCAGATTTAAGTGGAGATCATTTTTATGCCCATAATGAAACAACAAATTTTGAGGGAACCATGTTTACCCATCAAGTTGCACATGGATATTTTATAATGAGTGCTGCTGCAGGGTTATTTGTGGATGATGAAAAACTTGGACCTGTATTATTAAATTATGGAATAGATGAATTAAGGTTTACTAAACCTGTGTATCCAGGAGCAGAAATTTATGTAAGATTTACTTGTAAAGAAAAAATTATTCAAGACAAAAAAGAACCAACTGATATAGAAAAAGGAATTGTGAAGTGGTATGTAGAAATATTAGATGAAACTACAGAAATAGTAGGTGTAGCTACAATTTTAACAATGGTAAAATGTAAAACAAATTAAGGCTTAGGACACTTACATTTACCAATATTTACATTACTAGCATTACGTTGATTATTACAACTAACCAAAGAAAAGATAGTTATTGCAAATACAAAAAAATAAACTTTACGCATTATCTTGATTTTTTGTCTTAGTAAAATTAGCCTTAAATCTGTTAAAAGAAAACGAAAATCAATAATAAAATAGTTTTTTACTATTATTTTTAAGTTTTTTACTAATAATACTATGTTATATTCTATTAATTCACAAACAAATCACTAGCAATACCATCGGCAAAAATTAATCCTTCCTTTGTAAGATAAAAATTAGAGTTATTATTTGCTATAAAATTTTTAGCAATATAGGCATTAACCTTATTTTTAATTTGTTCATATTGACCCAAATTTGTAAGACTAAATAACTCATTAAAGTTAACTCCCTTTTTTGTTCTTAACCCAATCATTATAAATTCATTTACAATTTGAGTGGGTGTAAGCATTTCAGTTTCGATAATAGAATCAAAATTATCAGCTCCTTTAATATACAAAGCATTATTAGCAATATTCCAACTACGAGAAGTTTTGTTGTAACTATGGGCAGAAGGCCCAAATCCTAAATATGAACTTCCGTTCCAGTAACTACTATTGTGTTTACTTTCAAAACCTGGTAAAGCATAATTACTAATTTCATAATGATTATATCCAAAGCTCTCGAAAGTATCTTTAATTAAATAAAATGCTTTGTTTTGAAATTCTTGTTTAGGTTCAAACAGGGCATTTTTATTAACAAGATAAGAAAGCTTAGTTTTTTCTTCAACAGTCAAAGCATAACAACTTATATGAGGTGGTTTAAAACTTAGTAATGTATCAATATTATTTTTTAAAGTATCTATATTTTGTAAATGACTACCAAAAATTAAATCAACAGAATAATTGGTGAATTCCTTGTTTAATAAATCTAAACAAGAAATTGCTTGTAGGGCATTATGAGAGCGGTTCATAAACTTTAACTCCTCATCATGAAAAGATTGGACACCCATACTAACTCTATTTATTCCTAGTTGTTTCCATTGTTTTAAATTTTCAATGGTTACATTTTCAGGGTTTACTTCAAGCGTAATTTCAGGCAAATCAACAATGCTATAATGACAAAAAACTAAATTTAAAATGGTATTAAATTGAGAAATGGATAATAAACTTGGTGTTCCACCTCCAAAATAAATTGTTTGGATAGGTTGGTTACCTAAATAGTCTTTTTTATAAATAATTTCTTTGAGTAAAGCATCAATAAAACTATCAATATGGTTTGTACTAGTAC
Organism: Chitinophagaceae bacterium; assembly: GCA_049242885.1. Classification (GTDB taxonomy): domain Bacteria; phylum Bacteroidota; class Bacteroidia; order Chitinophagales; family Chitinophagaceae; genus CAIVPM01. The sequence continues at coordinate 7,486 of JBMLOQ010000084.1, read as the reverse complement.
TAAAATGAAAATTGCAATAATTACAAGCTTGTTTACAAAAAGGGATATGAATATAAATACCAGCCATTAAAAGAAGTTGTGTAATATTTCTACAATAAATTTGTGAAATTAAAAATTGTGTTGAGCATTGAAATATTTAGAAAATATAAAATTTAAAATAATAATTTCATTTTTGCTTTGCACAAAAATTTGTTATACGCAAATAACGGTACATTACTTAAATTTAAACAATCAAAATCTAACCTTAAAAAAAAATAATAACTATAAAACTGTTGAATTAGCGAAAAAAGCTATTACAGAACAGTTAGTATATTGGCAATCTCAAGGATATATAACAGCAAGTGTGGATAGTATAGTTGAAAAAAGAGATTCATTATTAAATTATATCTATCTAGGTAAAAAATATAAATGGAAAACTTTGTATCTAAATGATAGCCTTGAAAATGAAGTAAAAAAAATTATTCCACTATTTAAAAATGAAGAAATTGTACCATTATATAAACAAATAAATCTTCCAGATACCATTTTACAACATTGTAAAAACAGTGGATACCCATTTGCAACTGTTCAATTTACAAATATTAAAATCAATAATGGTGAAATTATTGCAACATTAGTGTTAGATAAAAATGTACAATATAAAATTGATAGTATAAGATTGCTGGGAAACTTAAAAATTGATAGAAATGTTTTAACTAAAATTGTTGGTATAGAAAAGGGAATGCTTTATAATGAAAACATCCTAAACAATATTAATACAAAACTCAGTAAACTAAATTACATTGAACAATTTAAACCATGGGATATTACTTTACTAGCAAATAGTAGTATTGTAAACATTTATGCAAATAAAAAAAATAGAAATAAATTAGATGCCATTGTAGGATTTTTACCCAATAATCAACAAACAGGGGGAAGTTTATTATTTACTGTAGATGCCAAATTACATTTAGAAAATGCTTTTGCAAAAGGTGAAATAATAGATTTAAACTGGCAACAAATACAGCCACAAAGTCCAAGAATTGATATAAGTTACAACAAACCGTTTTTTTTAAATAGCAATGTAGGATTGCTTTTTGATTTTAATTTGTACAAAAGAGATTCTGCCTTTTTAAATGTACAAGGCAAAATTGGTATAAACTATCCAATTAATGTAAGAAGCAGTATTGATATTTATTTTAGTAATATAAGTACAAGAGTTATTGAACCAGATACTCTTTATGTAATTGCAAATAAAAAATTACCTTCTGTTCAAGATGTAAGCATTCAAAAAATAGGATTGAACTATTATTTAAATACCACAAACACAAAACTTATACCTACAAAAGGCTACAATATAGTTATACAAACAACAGCTGGATTAAAAACAATTGAAAAAAATAACAGTTTTGTTAATATTAAAACTGGAAATTTTAATTATAATAAACTGTACGATACTGTACAACTAAATGATTATCAATTAAAAATAATAGCCTCAATTAGTAGTTATAAAAGTATTGGAAAACAAAGTGTATTAAAAACTAGTTTACAAGCAGGCTTTCTTCAAACTAATAGATTCCTTACAAATGAATTGTTTCAAATAGGTGGGTTTAAATTATTGCGTGGTTTTGATGAAGAAAATATTTTTACTAATGCCTATGCAGTTGCTAGTGCTGAGTATAGATATATTTTTGGTGAAAAAAGCTATTTTTTTGGTTTTACTGATTTTGGAATTGCACAGAATAAAAACAATAATCAAACCAACAGATATCTTGGCTTTGGAGGAGGTATGGCTTTAGAAACTAAACAGGGAATTTTACAAGTAAGCCTTGCTTTGGGCAAAGAAAACAATTCACCAATAAATTTTAGAGAAACTAAAATTCATATAGGCATTGTAAATAATTTTTAAGAAATAATAGTGAAGTTGAAATGTACAATTACTTTTGCACTGTGCTAAAAAAACTATTATTAATTTTTGTATTTTCTTGTATCACCATTTCATGTTTTTGCCAAAATGATACAGTTGTTTTAAAACAAAAAAAAGATACTAATATTAGTAAAATTGATACTACTATAAATACCAAAAAAGTAGATTCATCATTATTTAAAAATGATAGTATTGTTAAAAATATTAATAGCGATACTACTCTATTTAGTTTACTAAAACAATATCCATTAATTAAAGAAAATGCAGCAAATTCAAGCATTATAACCAGTTATAAAAATTTTAATAATAAAACTGTATTATTTTATGTTTTAGTATTTTGCTTTTTTTTATTAGCTCTTATAAAGAGATTTTATCCAAAATATTTTCAAAGTATATTTTCAATATTTTTTCAAACAAATTTTAGACAAAAACAAACTAAAGATCAACTAATACAAGATAATGTAGCATCACTACTAACAAATATTGTTTTCTTTTTAGGTGTGGCTAGTTTAGCAACTTTACTAATTCCTAAATTTAACCAAAACGCTACCTTACTATTATGGCAAATTTTTATAGGAAGTTTAGTAGCAATAATTTGTATTTATAGTGTTAAGTTTGTTTTTATACACTTTTTAGGATGGGTATTTAATATAAAAGAAGCCAGTAATGCCTATTTATTCATTGTTTTTATAATAAATAAAATTATAGGAATAATTCTGTTACCTTTTTGCTTAATAGCTGCATTCTCAAGCAATCAACTAATTATAATATCTGAAGTAATTGGCATTGGAATTATTATTATTCTGCTATTTTACAGAATGTTACTTACTTATAAAAGCACAAATAGTAGACTAAAAATCAATCTCTTACATTTTTTTCTATACTTTTGCAGCCTCGAAATTTTACCATTACTAATTGTATTTAAAGTATTGCAAAAATTTTTGTAATACTAAAAACCAAATTGTTTAAGAATGTCTAAAGCAGTAGTTGCAGATTCTAAAAAATCAAAAGAGGTTAATGTACTTATTTCTCAGCCAAAGCCAGAAAGTGAGAAATCACCTTATTTTGAACTGGAACGTAAACATGGAATAAAATTACATTTTGTACCCTTTATAGAACTAGAAGGAATTGGATCGAAGGAATTTAGAAAACAAAAAATTAGTATACCGTTATACACAGCTGTAATATTTACTAGTAGAAATGCAATTGACCACTTTTTTAGGATGTGTGAAGAAAGTAAAATAACTGTACATCCAGATACAAAATATTTTTGCATTACTGAAGCTGTAGCTTTATACCTACAAAAGTTTATTTTATATCGTAAAAGAAAGGTTTTTTATGGTGCTGATGGTACTAACAAAACTATGTTTGATGTAATAAATAAACACAGAGAAAACGAAAAGTTTTTGTATGTATGCAGCGAAAATCAACAAGATAATGAAATTGTAAGTTGGCTTAAAAATAATAAATGTGAATTTGCTTTAGGATTTATGTATCGTACCATAAGTAGTAATATTAAAGAAACCATAAAAATTAAAAATTATAATATTATCTGCTTTTTTACACCAAGTGGCGTTAAAAGTTTATTAGATAATTATCCCGATTTTAAACAAAATGGAACCGTAATTGGAGCTTTTGGCAACAATACTGCAAAAGCAATTGAAGAAGCAGGATTAGCATTAAATATAAAAGCACCTGCACCTCAAAGTCCAAGTATGATTGCAGCACTAGATAATCATTTTAAAAGTCTATAATCAATAATTTAAATATCATATATACAAAGGCAAATATTTAATTTGCCTTTTTTATTGCTATACAAATAAATTTGTAAAAACATTGTGTTATATGAAATTTGGAATGATTGGAAATGGAAGCTGGGCAACAGCATTAGCAAAAATATTAACCGATAATGGTAATCATATTAATTGGTGGGTTCGTAACCAAGCAACTATTGATACATTAAAAACAAGACGCCATAATCCACATTATCTTCATGCAGCCTATTTTGACCCTTCGATGTTTTCGTTAAGTACCGATATTAACGAAGTGGTTAAAAATAGTGACGTTTTAGTAATGGCTACACCAAGTGCTTATGCTGAAAGTGCATTACAACAATTATCAAAAAACGCATTTGAAAATAAAAAAATTATAAGTGCTATAAAAGGAATTCTTCCAACAAAAAATCAAATACTAAACGATTATTTATTAGAAAATTTTAACTTTAATATAGAAAATTATTTTACTGTTTTAGGCCCATGCCATGCCGAAGAAGTTGCTTCAGAAAAATTATCATATTTAACCTTTAGTGGTAATGATGAAAAAGTAGCAAAAGAATTAGCAACGTATTTTAAAACTCCATATTTAAATACAATTACTAATCATGATGTATTAGGAGTTCAATATGCTGCCATTTTAAAAAATATTTATGCTCTTGGAGCAGGTATTGCTCATGGATTAGAATATGGGGATAATTTTTTGAGTGTTTATATAGCCAATACTGCTGATGAAATGGTAAGATTTTGCAAGAAACTAGTGTGGGATTTAGAAACGCTAGAAGAACAGAAAAATATTAACTATGCAGCATCTGTTTATCTTGGTGATTTACTTGTTACTTGTTACTCTCTTTACAGTAGAAATAGAATGTTTGGAAATATGATTGGCAAAGGATATAGTGTAAAAGCAGCTCAACTAGAGTTAAATATGGTTGCCGAAGGATATAATGCAAGTAAATGTGTATTTATAAAAAACCAAGAAGTCCAAGCTAATATGCCCATTAGTAAAATTATTTATGATATTTTATGGAATAATTTAAGTGCCGAAGAAGGTTTTAAACAAATTGAAAATATTCTTATTTAAAATGCATTAATGAATCTAAAAGCTCATGCTATAATATTAATTGGAAACTTCTTTTTTGGCTGTAGTGTGATAGCTATTAAGCAATTAGCACCAACATTTATGCCTGCTTTAGCAATTAATGTTGTAAGAATTTTAACAGCCTTAGTATTATTTTGGATATTATTTCTATTTAAAAAAGATAAAACTAAAGTTATTGAAAAATCAGATTGGCCAAGATTAATTGCATGTGCTTTTACAGGTATTATCATCAATCAAATATTATTTGTAAAAGGTACTTCAATTACTAGTCCTATTCATGCCAGTTTATTAGGTTTATCTACTCCAATAGTAATAATGATTCTTGGTTTTTTTTTAAATAAAGAATCAATAAAACCCAATTTGATTGTTGGACTACTTTTAGGCATTATAGGGGCAACAATTCTTATTTTTCTTAAAACTAAGAGTGATAAAGAAAGTACTATTTTGGGAGATGTTTTGGTAATTTTAAATGCTACCAGTTATGCAACTTACTTAATCATAGCCAAACCATTAATTAAAAAATATAGTCCAATTACCATTATTAGATGGGCGTTTACAATTGGAGCAGTAATAATTGTACCTTTTGGCTGGAAAGATTTTACATCTGTAAATTTTAATGCAGTGTTACAAATACATCAAAATATTTGGGCTTTAATTTTTATTTGTGTAGGTGCAACATTTATTTCATACCTGTGCATTATGCATGGAATTGCCAAAATGGGTAGTCAAGTAGTTGGTTCATACATTTATACACAACCCATATTTGCAACTATAGCTGCCATGATGCTGTTTAAAGAACCTCTAAATGCAACAAAAATAATTGCAGCTTTGCTAATTTTTGGTGGCGTATATTTAGTAAATGCTACTAAAAAATAAGTTTAGCCAATTAATCCAGCAGCTCTGCTAATTTCAAGCATTTTATCAATAGGTGCTTTTGCCTTTAATCTCAAATCTTCGTCCATTTTAATTTCTGGCAACTCATATTGCATACATAAATACAGTTTTTCGAGGGTATTCAGCTTCATATGAGGACAATCGTTGCAGGCACAAGAGTTATTAGGCGGTGCAGGAATAAATGTCTTTAAAGGGCTGTTTAATTGCATTTGGTGTAAAATACCAGTTTCAGTTGCAACAATAAAGGTATTTGCAGATGAATTATTAGCGTATTTAAGTAATTGTGTAGTACTTCCTATAAAATCAGCTAGGTTTAAAACAGCTTCTTCACACTCTGGATGTGCAATTACTAAAGCTTCTGGATGACGAACTTTAAGCTTTGTAATTTTCTCAACACTAAAAATTTCGTGTACCATACAAGCACCATTCCACAAAACCATATTTCTACCACATTTTTTATTGAGGTAAGCACCTAAATTTTTATCAGGAGCAAATATTATGGGTTGGTCTTTTGGAATACTTTCTATAATTTTTTCTGCATTACCACTGGTGCAAATAATATCACTAAGGGCTTTTATTTCTGCAGTACAGTTGATATAACTTATAACCAAATGGTTAGGATATTTTTCTTTAAACCTTGCAAACAATGCAGGTGGTGCACTATCGGCCAAACTGCAACCTGCTTTTAAATCGGGCAGCAACACTTTTTTGGTAGGATTTAATATTTTGGCTGTTTCTGCCATAAAATGTACACCAGCAAAAACAATTATATCGGCATCTGTGGTTGCTGCCTTTTGTGCCAAGCCTAAACTATCGCCAATATAATCTGCAATATCTTGTATATCTGGCTCTTGATAATAGTGAGCCAACACAATAGCATTCTTTTGTTTCTTCAGTTTTTTTATTTCTTCAAACAAATCCAATGTGGCATCTACAGACACATCAAGAAACCCATTTTCAAAAATTTTTTCGGTTGCATTGGTAATGTTCATAATTCTTGTAATAATATATAATAATACAATTTATTTATAACCCTTATTACTATTACGGCTGTGGAAAAGGGTAAAACTTTGTTATTCACAAAAAGCAAAGTTAATTATTGTAGGGTTATACACATCAATTAACAAAATTACCCACAGATAAATACCTTATAAATACTAAAAAATATTGTTTTATCAAGGATAGAGGAAAAATATTGTTGTGGTTTTTCACAATAATCAATTTACACCTTACCCACTGTTAATTAAGTGAAAGTAAATAGGGAATAAAATGACACTGGTTCCATAAACTTCCAAAACAGCCATATTTATTCCATTTACATCCACAAAAAAATATAAAAAAACTAGGGTTTTACACCAAATATTAGATTTATACACATAGGGTGTTAATATAGCTCAAACGAAAAAAAATTTTTCTAAAAACCCTAAAGTAGTAGTAGCTGCAAAACTAGTATTTAACAGCGTTTTTGTTGTAAAAGTTATTAGCACAAAGCTTAATTAGATGTTGAAATATTATTGGATGATTTTATAAAAATGGGCAAAAAAGAAACCAAATATTTTTTTCTAAACCCAAATATTTATATAATTTCACTAAAAAATTAAACCAACTAAAAATGAAAAAAGCAATATCACTAATTATAATTTGCTTAAGCATACAATTTGCAAAATCCCAGGATACATTGGCGAATTTTTATTACAATGAATTTCCAGAAGAAACAGAAATCTTGATAAAACAAGTACCAAATAAAAACATAATATTCATATTTGGTTTAGCAACAGACAAATTATATTGCTTAAAATTAGACATTGATAA
>JBMLOQ010000083.1:0-30902 GCA_049242885.1 Chitinophagaceae bacterium | reverse complement strand
TTGTACTAAATTCGTTTTTTTATAAAACGTTTTTTGTTTAAAAATGAATAAAAATATAGCAAAATTATTGATATTATTTTGCAAGGTGTGCAAAGTTAACTGTTTTAGAGTTTAAGTTACACTTTAATGTTTATTTAAGTTCATTTTTTTGCCAAAAAAGTAAGAACATATTCACAATTTATTCACTTCTGGGTAAAACACACCTAATTTTGCCAACTAAATTTTTTTTATGAGTTTAATGGAGCAATTACAACAAACGGTTTCTTTTATACAGTCAAAAATACAATCTCAAGCTAAAGTGGGAATTGTTTTAGGAAGCGGACTAGGCAATTTGGCTGAGGTAATTAAAGTAGAACAAGCAATTTCTTATACAGATATCCCTAATTTCCCAACAAGTACAGTTAAAGGTCATGGCGGAAAATTATTGTTTGGTGAATTAGGAGGAACAAAAGTTGTTGTAATGAGTGGTCGTTTTCATTTTTACGAAGGTTATTCGGCTCAGCAAGTTGTTTTTCCAGTTCGAGTTATGAAAATGCTTGGTGTTGAAACACTATTATTAAGTAATGCTGCTGGAGCTGTAAATCCCAATTACAAAGTTGGCGATTTAATGGTTATTAACGATCACATCAGCTTTTTTACTACCAACCCTTTATTGGGTAAAAATGAAGAAGATTTGGGTACACGTTTTCCCGATATGAGTGAACCTTATAGCCTTGATTTAATAAGTAAAGCTTTAGAAATTGGTAAACAGCATAACATTCATTTACACCAAGGTGTTTATACTGCTGTAACTGGGCCAACCTTTGAAACACATGCAGAATATAGATTAATAAAAATTGTAGGAAGCGATGTTGTAGGTATGAGTACAGTACAAGAAACTATTGCTGCTATACATTGTGGTATGAAGGTTTTTGCTGTTAGTGTTGTTACAGATTTGGGAATAAGAGATAACAATGAAGCCATTACCCACGAAGAAGTTTTAATTGCTGCAAAAGAGGCCGAACCAAAATTAACTTTATTGTTTACAGAGCTTGCAAAAAGCTTATAACTTGCAACAACTGTACATTAAATTTGCATTTCATTGCGAGTTGTACAATTTTTATGATAGAAAATTATTTTAAACTATTTGGGATAAATGAAGCATTTGTAATTGACCAAGTTGCTTTAAAGCGGCAGTTTTTATTATTGTCGAAAAAATATCACCCCGATTTTTTTGTTAATTCAAGTGAAATTGAAAAAGAAGAAGCATTACAAAAAATAGCTACAATAAATAAAGGGTTTAAAATTTTATCCAATACAAACGAAACCATCGAATATGTTTTGTTGTTAAATGGAATTTTAAACCCTAGCGAAAAGTATAACTTACCCAATGATTTTTTATTGGAAATGATGGAACTTAACGAGAAAATTGCAGATGCTAAGTTCGAAAATTATGCTGTTGCTCTCGAAAGTTGCAAAAATGAAATTGAAACTATAGAAACCGCCATTTATGCAAACGTTAAAGATTATATTGAAAAATATAATGAAAGCTTTTATTCACAAGAAGGCTTGTTGCAAGTAAAAGAGTATTTTTTTAAGCAGAAGTATGTCAACAAGTTAAAGCAAGAATTGAGTCATTTAGGTTAAAATGTTATATAAAAAAAGAGACTGCACTTAATGGTGCAGCCTCTTTAATTCTCTCGATTGTTTGCTATATTTTTTTTAGACTTAGAATTTGTAAACAGCAGCAATTAAAAAACTTACTGCTCCTTTTTTATTAATGTTACCAGATGCATCACCATAAATTGTAGCACCTGCACTTTCAAATCTTACTTCTGGAATTAATGTAAAACCATCTGCTTTAAAATTTGCAGAAATGGTATTGGCAAAAATTGAAGTGCCTAAGCCTTTTACCCCTTTAGTATCATCAAAATATTCACTTCTTAAAGTTAAACCAAAGGTACTTGTGGGGTCATAATTAAAATAGCCTGCAAATCCATACCAACTTTTACCTTCAATATTCTTTATTCCATCCCAAGATTTTGAAGTATTTAATGTGCCATTAAGGGCAAAGTTAAATTTACTACTCAAAGCAAAAGTTCCCACTATGTCATATTGATTAACCACAGAAGTATCAATTTGTTTTCCACCTACATAGTTTGCATAAAGTTTCACTTTGTCTGAAGGAGCTAGAGTATATTGTGCAATTACAAATTTTTTATTTATTTGAGTGGTAGGTGGTATTCTAAAGTCTGTAGCATTACTAAGTCCCAACATAAAGCTACTTTTTCCTTTTGTATATTCAGCTTTTACACCTGTATGTGTAAATGGTCCATTAGTAAACATGTAACCCATGCTGTAGTTGCGATTTAATTGAGGGTCAACTAGTTCATAACCTACGTGTGTAGCCCAAGTACCAGCTGTAATTTTTAAAGCATCAGATACTGCATAACTAATATAAGCTTGTTTTACAGACTGTAAAATTCCAGTTTCGTTGTACGAAAACTCAGATGCTCTTGTTCCAAAACCTAGGTCAACAACGGCACTTACTTTATTAAAAGAGTGTTCTAGCTTTACCGATGCCATACCTAATGAAAAGCTATTTTGCGAATTGGTAAAACTTGTTTTGTTGTTGGCTTGTTGTTTGTTAAAATCGTAGCGATAATAAAAATCAACTGAGCCACTGAAGTTTAATACTGGTTTTTTTTCTACTTTTGCTTCTGTTTGAGATTGAGAATTAGTAGCAGCATTTGCTGAAGGGGCAGATTCTTGCGAATATGCATAAGAAGTTGTTAACAGGACGAATCCTATTGCTTTGATTTTGCGTAACATGTGATAGATTTTGAAAGTTAATGATTAGAGTACAGCCAGTATGCTTTGTCCAGAAACATACAATCGGCTGTACTTTTTTTATTTTTTAATTTGATTTAAATAGAAGAAGGCATTTCTTCAACCACTCCATTATTGTTTACTAAAAGAGTGCCTTGCATATATTTTTCGTTGTGTTGAGATTCATCTAATCCTAATTCTTCATCTTTAGATGATACACGAATTGGTAAAATAAAATTGATGAATTTAAAAATTAAGTATGACACAGTAAAACTATAAGCCACTACAATTGCCATAGCTTTAAGCTGAGTAAAGAAGAATCCTGCATTACCATAAAACAAACCTTGAGGGCCATCTTTAATGCCATGAATTAATTGGTTTGCAAAAATACCAGTCATAAGCATACCTACCATTCCACCAACTCCATGGCAAGGGAATACGTCTAAAGTATCATCTAAAGTTGATCTTTGTTTGATTCCAACTGCAATATTAGAAATTATTGCACCTACAACGCCTATGATAATACTTTGAGGAATACCTACAAAACCAGCTGCAGGTGTAATAGCAACCAAACCTACTACTGCACCAATACAAAATCCAAGAACAGAAGGTTTTTTTCCTTTTAAGATATCAAAAAACATCCAAGCTAATCCAGCTGCAGAAGCTGCTGTACTTGTTGTTCCAAAGGCATTAACTGCCAGTGGAGTAGAACCAACTGCACTACCTGCATTAAAACCAAACCATCCAAACCACAGCAATCCAGTGCCAATTAATACATAAGGTACGTTAGCTGGTGGAATTTCTTTATGCTCTTGATGTACAATTCTACGTTTTAAAACTAAGGCACCTGCAAGTGCAGCACAACCAGCTGTTATGTGCACAACAGTTCCTCCAGCGAAATCCCAAACGCCCATTTTTGCCAAAAATCCCTCTGGGTGCCAGCTCCAATGAGCTACTGGTGCATAAACTAATAAACAGAAAAGAATAGTAAATAAAACATAAGAGTTAAATCTAATTCTCTCTGCTACTGCACCAACAACAAGCCCTGGTGTAATAATGGCAAACATCATTTGAAATAAAGCAAATAATGAAAGTGGAATAGTTGTTGCCAAAGGCCAAGCTGCTCCAGATTTTACACCTTTAAAAAATAAGTAAGTAGTTGGATTGCCAATAAAGCCTCCAATTGATTCGCCAAATGAAAGGCTAAAACCAACAGTGATCCAAAGTACACCAACAATACCTGCTGCTACAACACTTTTTATCATGGTAGATATTACATTTTTGCGATGTACCATTCCTCCATAAAAAAATGCTAAGCCTGGTGTCATTAAAAATACCAAAGCTGTAGAAATTAATACCCATGCAATATCAGCAGTACTATATTGTGTTGCTGTTGCAGCAGGAACAAAATCTGCTTCAGGTTTGCTAAACATTGCAATTAAAGCTAATGCTGCTAGAATAATAAAGGGTAGAATCCTTTTTGCGGTAATTTTTGCCATACTCAGTTGTTTTTGTTTTTAAAGAAATAAATAATCTGGTACAAAAAAAGGGGAAAAATGAATATGAAGTTATTAAAATAAAACATATAAAAAAACGTAATGTAAAATTGTTGATTTTTTGTTTTGAATAATGTCATTAATTTATAGTCAGTTGCTGGAGTTTAAAAAACATATAATATGTTATAAATCAATTAGTTATTATTTTATTTTTGTGAATGGAGGTACTTTAATTACTGTGGGTAATATTTATTTTTTCGTTTGATTAAATTTTAACTAATTTAATTTTATTTTAATTAAAACATAATTAAACGATTGAATTATTTAATAAAGATATATATAATAAAATTTAATGTGAATTTGTCTCCTCACTTGGATTAGCAATGATTTTTATTTCTCAAATGTCTTATCAATTAAAAAACTATATAATTTTTATAAACCCTAAATTGCAATAATTAAAGTTTAAAAACTAAAGAAAGTGAATAGAAACATACAATCGCTTATACATATTGCCACAAAAAATTCAAGAAGAGTTGTAGGATTAATGAGTGGTACATCACTTGATGGCTTAGATATTGCTTTATGTTCAATTACAGGACATGGCATGAGTACTAAAGTTGAAATAGAAGCTTTCGAAACTATAAGTTATGATAATGAATTTAAAGCTCAAGTAAAAGGTATTTTTAGCAAGCAAATTGTAAATTTAGAAATGGTATGCTTAATGAATGCTTACATTGGAACATTGCATGCACAAATGATTAATGATACTTTAAAAAAGTGGAATATAGCTAATAATGAGATAGACATTATTGCAAGTCATGGACAAACTATTTATCATGCACCTAAAATTTTGCATGAGCAAAATAATTTTGATAATGCTACATTACAAATTGGCGATGGCGACCATATTGCAGTAAAAACGGGTATTATTACACTCAGTGATTTTAGGCAAAAACATATTGCTGCTGGGGGAGAAGGTGCTCCTTTGGCTGTTTATGGAGATTATTTAATATTCAGTAGTGCTCAAGAAAATAGAATAATGCTAAACATAGGTGGCGTAGCTAATTTTACTTATTTGCCTAAAAGCCTTGATGCTAGTAAAGTATTTAGTACAGATGTTGGCCCAGGAAATACAATTATGGATGCTTATGTACAGCAGTTTTTTACTGGATTGTATTTTGATAAAGATGCTGCTATTGCAAAGCAAGGAACCATAAACCAATCTTTACTAGAAGCTTTAAAAATGGATGCTTATTTTACAAAACCTTTGCCCAAAACAACAGGGCCAGAGTTGTTTAACTTAGCTTATTTGCAAGCTGCTCAAACCAAAACAAATACACAACATTTATCCCATTATGATTGTATGGCAACCTTAAATAAATTTACTGCAGATGTAATTGTAACTGCTTTAAATGAAACCATGCATCAAGAAGATTTTGTTGTATATAGCAGCGGAGGAGGTATGCACAATCCTTTATTAATGCAGCATTTAAAACAACAATTGCCAAATGTATCATTTAAAAATACCAACGAATTATTTATAAATCCAGATGCTAAGGAAGCCGTATTATTTGCTGTTTTAGCTAATGAATGTATAGTTGGTGGCAATACAGTTTTAGGTAATGGCATTAGCAATGTAACTATGGGAAAAATTAGCTTTCCTTGGTAAGATGTTTAACTAACCAAAATACTAAAGATTCTGATTTGTATTTTAAACAAAACTATTCCCATTCTATAGTTGCTGGAGGTTTACTGCTAATATCATAAACCACTCTATTTATGCCTCTTACTTGGTTTATAATTCTATTGCTTACCGCAGCTAAAAAATCGTAGGGCAAATGAGCCCAATCAGCAGTCATTCCATCTACGCTAGTTACAGCTCTTAAAGCAACTGTAAATTCATAAGTTCTTTCATCGCCCATTACACCTACACTTTGTACAGGTAATAAAATGGTGCCTGCTTGCCATACAGCTTTATATAAATTAAATTCATGTAAAGCATTTATATAAATAGCATCAGCTTGTTGCAGCATTTCAACTTTTTCGGGTGTAATTGCACCTAAAATTCTTATGCCTAATCCAGGACCAGGAAATGGATGACGTTGTATTAATTTTTCTGGAATTCCTAAGGCTAATCCTATTTTTCTTACTTCATCTTTAAACAAAAATCTTAAGGGTTCTATCAATTCCATTTTCATTGTTGCTGGTAAACCACCAACGTTGTGATGAGATTTAATAGTTACCGAAGGACCATGAACACTTACACTCTCAATAACATCAGGATAAATGGTGCCTTGCCCTAAAAAACTAATGTTTTCAAGTGTTGCAGCTTCTGTTTGAAAAACATCGATAAACAATTTGCCAATAATTTTTCGTTTAGTTTCAGGATCACTTACTTCTTTTAATGCATCGTAAAAAAGTTGTTTTGCATTAATTCCTTTTACATTTAAGCCTATGGTTTTGTAAGTTTCTAAAACTTGCTCAAATTCATCTTTTCGCAGTAAGCCATTATCCACAAAAATGCCAATTAAATTTTCTCCAATGGCTTTGTGAATGAGGGTTGCTGCCACAGTGCTATCAACTCCACCACTTAATGCCATGATGACTTTTTTATGCCCAATTTTGTTTTTTAAGTGGGTAATCGTTTCATCAATAAATGCACTTGAAGTATAATCTTGACTGCATTTACAAATATCAATTAAAAAATTATTTAGCATAGTAGCTCCCTGCTTGCTATGATAAACTTCTGGGTGAAACTGAAAGCCATATAACGCATTATTTCCATTACTTTTTTTAAAAGCCGCTACTGGTATATCTGTTGTGGTAGCTAATACTTCAAAATGATTTGGTAAAGTTTTTATGCTATCGCTATGGCTCATCCAAACTTCTGTTTCAGTATCAATTCCTTTAAAAATGGCATCTTGTTTTGTAATATTAACTAAAGCTCTACCATATTCTCGTTTAGTGCTTTTACCAACTTCACCACCAAAAAGTTTTGCAGTTAATTGTGCTCCATAGCAAATGGTTAGTACTGGATATTTTTGATTTATCGAAACCACATCACAGCTTGGGGCATTTTCATCATTTACACTGCAAGGGCTACCACTTAATACAACCCCTTTTATAGAATCTGTAAATTCAAATGGTTTGTTGAAGGGTAGTATTTCGCAATACACATTGGCTTCTCTAATTCTACGGGCAATTAGTTGAGTAAATTGACTACCAAAATCTAGAATAATAATTTTTTCTGTCATAAATGCTGAAGTTACAACTTGGTTGCAACAAATTTTTTATTGTAAAGGTTTAAATAAATTTTGCTACTTAGAGTGCCTAAAAAAATACCTAAAAAGCTTCCACAAAGCACATCAAACGGATAATGAACACCTACGTAAACTTGAGCATAAGCAATAATTGCAGCCCAAGCTATTAAAACAAATCTCCAATTATGTAAACTTTTTTTTAAGCTAAATATAAAAAATAGGGCAATGCCAAAATGGTTAGTGGCATGTGAACTAGTAAAGCTATAACCATTGCTACAATGATTTACCAAAACCCTTACTTTATCTCTAAAAAGTGGATCGGTGCATGGTCTTAATCTTTGTACTAAAGGTTTTATAATATGGCTACTTACTTGATCGGTTAAGAGCACTGTTGCTATGGCAAACAATATCCAAAGCCATACTTTTCTTTGCTCTTGCTTAATTGCCAATAAAATAAGAATTATGTAAAGTGGAATCCAATTTTTATCGTACCTAAAAAATGGCATTACTGCATCAAAAAAACTATTAGTAGATTGTTGATTAATCCACAAAAAAATCTTTTTATCAATACTATCTAATTGGGTAAACATGTTTTGTTGTGGCAGCAAATTAAGTTTATAATGTTGTACTTAAAAAATATTAATGTTTTAAAATGATAAAGTAAATTGCTAAATAGAAATATGCAGCTGAAACTAACCCTGATTGTAGTGAAAAGCCCACAATGAAACGAAGTGTAATGAGGACTTGCAACGGAAAGCAGGGAACTAAAGCTACATGGATAGGCAAACGTTGATGTTTCAATAAAATTATTTGAGTTTTGGTAATTACATTCAAATCTTTCATTTTTACAACATGGTAATGCAGCAATTTTTTTCTTGGTGGGTTAAATTTAAAGTATAAAGTACTAAGGAAAGCTTTTGTTGTAAACCTCGGTACTTGCTGAGGTTTTTTTATAATATAAATATTAAATGAAAAAAATACAAATACAAACTTCTGTAAAAAGAATGTTGGCTGATATTTATACTCCTGTGGGTATTTATTTACGTTTGAGGGATAAATTTAGAGATACTATTTTGCTGGAAAGTACTGATAATCATGCATCAGAAAACAGTTATAGTTTTATTGGTATAAATGCCATTGCTGGAGTTGAAGTAAAAAGTTTAACTACAATAGAGGTGAAGTATCCTAACGAAAATCCAGTGTCTTTTGTGTTGAATAAGCCAAATGAAACCATAGATTGTTTAAATAGTTTTTTGCAAAGATTTGAAGCATCTACAAGCTCAGAGTATGCAAGAGAAGCTGGTTTTGCTCAAGGTTTGTACGGCTACACAAGTTTTGATAGTGTATCGTTATTTGATACTATGAAGTTGAGTAATAAACAAGACAATCAACATATAGCATTATTGCGTTACAGGCTTTACCAATACGTAATTGCTTTTAACCATTTTAAGGATGAATTATTTATTTGTGAAAACATAATCAATGGCTTAGAAAGTGAAGCAACCTTGGTTGAAAGTTTAATAAAAAGTAAAGATGTGCCAACCTATCCTTTTGAATTAAAAGGAAAGGAAAAAGCCAATATGCAAGATGAAGATTATTTAAAAATGGTAGAAAAAGGAATTGCAAGCTGCCAGCGTGGAGATGTTTTTCAGATAGTTTTAAGTAGGGCATTTGAGCAACAATTTATTGGAGATGAATTTAATATGTATAGGGCATTGCGAAGTGTAAATCCATCGCCTTATTTATTTTATTTTGATTATGGAAATTATAAATTAATGGGTTCTTCGCCAGAAAGTCAGTTGCTTATAAAAAATGGTCATGCAATTGTACATCCCATTGCAGGAACTTGTTTGAGAACTGGTAATGATGCTTTAGATAAGCAAGCTACAGAGGCTTTATTGCTAGATGAAAAAGAAAATGCCGAACATGTAATGTTAGTAGATTTGGCAAGAAACGATTTAAGCACCATTTGTAATAATGTACAAGTAAATTATTTTAAACAAGTGCACTATTACAGCCATGTTATTCATTTAGTGAGTGAAGTAATGGGTAGTGTACCAAATAACAGTAATTCATTTACAATGCTTGCCAAAACTTTTCCTGCTGGTACTTTAAGTGGAGCTCCAAAGTATAAAGCCATAGAGTTAATTGATAAGTATGAGCCTACAAAAAGAGGTTTTTATGGTGGAGCTTTAGGTTTTTTGGGTTTTGATGGAAGTTGTAATCATGCCATAATGATACGTAGCTTGCTTAGTAAAAACAATACTTTACATTATCAGGCAGGAGCTGGTGTTGTAAATGCTAGTAAGCCCCAAAACGAATTAAAAGAAGTGGAAAATAAGTTGGGTGCTATTCGTAAAGCTTTAAGCTTGTTTGATAAGAAATTTGATTAAAATTGATGCTTTTCATTCATGTTAATCAAGTAAGTAGCAATTAACCTTAATTGGTTAGGTGTTTTTTGTAAGTTGCTGTTGCATTCTTAAAATTCTTTCTTCAAGTTTTTCGTTACTTAAATTGTTTCGGTTTAGTCCATCTGCAATTATTGGGAAACTCAAAGGTGTAAATTGGTTAGGATGTTTAATTATGAAATTACTCTTTGTAATTCGTTCTAAGCTTTGTCTAAGTCTGGCTTCATCCATTTGAATGTCTAATATTTCTTGGTAAGCTTGTTTTAGTAAAATATTATCTTTATCAAACTCATTTAATACATTAAATATTAAACTGGCACTACTTTGTAAGTGTCTGGCTTTTTTCCCTTCTCCTGGCATGCCTTGAAAAATTAAGCCACCAATTACAGCAATGTCTCTAAACTTTCGTTTTGCCATTTCTACACTATTTACACTTTGCATAATATCGGCATACAAATCCTTAGTTGTAAATAATTGTTTATAAACTTCCTCAGCAATTTCAATTGGCTTATCACTGAGTAATTCAAAACCATAATCGTTCATGGCTATGGAAAAAGAATTGGTTTCTATCCTAGATAATCTCATAGCAACAATAGCACTAATTGCTTCGTGTATTTGTCTTCCTTCAAATAAATATACTAATAAATGATACCCATCTTTACTAGTAAAATGTTCTATTAAGATTTCGTTAGTTGAAGGTATATGAGATAAGCTTTGTTGTAATTGTAGTAAAGGCTGCAAAGCTTTAGTTTCTGATAAATTATCAAGTGAATTTGTTTTTAACTGATTAAAAACATCTCTCAATAATTCTCCTAAGTTTCCACTCAAACTCATTCTTCCACCCATCCAACTAGGTATAATTGCTTTTTTGTTAGTGCTTGGTTTAACTGTTACAGTCATATCTTTAATTTGTACTAAGGCTACATTTCTTCCTCCAATAATAAAGCTGTCTCCTTCATCAAGTTTAGATATAAACCATTCTTCAATAACACCTAAATATTTGCCATTTTGTAGTTTTACTTTAAGCATAGCATCACTTACAATTGTACCTATATGCAGCCTATGCCTCAATGCTTGTCTTCTGTCTTTTATATGATATTTATCTCCAATTTTTTCTAATTTTTTATATTCGTCATATTGCTCAAATGCTTTACCACCATGTGTTAAGTGTAAAATTAATTCTTGCCACTCGTGGGTAGTAATTTCATTAAAACAAAAAGTTTGTTGTACAATTTTAAAGGCTTCAATTTCATTAAATCCGCTGCCAACAGCTAGTGTACAAAGAAATTGCAGCAATACATCAAAGCACAAAAATAGAGGAGGTTTGCTTTCGGCAACTTGTAAATTAATGGCTTGTTGTAAAGCAATACATTCAATAATTTCTAAACTATGTGTAGGTAAAAAGTATATTTTGCTAATTTCTCCAGGTGCATGGCCACTTCGCCCAGCTCGTTGTAAAAATCTACTAACACCTTTAGGAGAACCAACCTGAATTACACTATCTACAGGTCTAAAATCAACACCTAAATCTAAACTTGCAGTACAAATTACAGCCTTAAGTTTTTGTTGGTGCAGTGCATTTTCTATCCATTCTCTAGTTTCTTTTTCTATACTCCCATGGTGTAATGCAATAGTGCCTGCAAGCTGTGGTTCAATATCTAACAGAGTTTGATACCATCTTTCACTCATTCCTCTTGTATTAATAAAAATCAAGGTAGTAGTAGAATTTTGTATAATGGGTAAAATGTCTTTTGCCAATTTCAATCCTAAATGGCCGGCCCAAGGATATTTATCTACTTCATTTGGAATGATGGTTTCAACCTTTATTTTTTTTGAATTAGAATTTGATATTGATGTTTTTGATTCTTCATATAGCTCAACGCCAAAACCACCTTTAACCAAATAAAATTGTTGTTGATAGGGTAGAAGTGGGTAGAGTAAAACATCCATGGCTTCTTGCAAATTGCCAATAGTGGCACTTATGCCAAATACAGAAAGGCTAAGAGATTTGTTGTTGGAATTTTGGTAAAAGTTCTTTTTATAAATGATGTAACTTAAAGCCAATTCTAGTTGCACACCTCTTTTGCTTCCCATTAATTCGTGCCATTCATCAACTGCTACAATACTCAATGTTTCAAATAAGTAATCATGATTTTTTTGAGCTAATATTAAATGTAAACTTTCTGGTGTTATTATAAGTACTTCTGGATTTTGTTGCTTTTGTTTTTGACGTTCATTGCTTGGTGTGTCACCATTTCTTACAGCTACTCTCCAAGGGATTTCAAGCTCTTGTAAAGCTATTGACATGGCTTTTGCAATATCTGTTGCTAATGCCCTAAGTGGACTAATCCACAACAATTGTAACCCATTATTTTTTAAAGAAGTATAGTTTGTTGGATGTTGATTAATAAACTGAATCACAGCTCCTAAAAAAACTGAATAAGTTTTGCCACAACCTGTAGGTGCATTCACTAATCCACTGTTGTAAAGCAGAATATTTTGCCAAGTTTCTTCTTGAAACTCAAATGGAGTAATGCTTTTAGATTCTAACCAATTTTTGATTTTTTTATAGCCAACTGTGTTTTTAAGTGCATCATTCATCGGCAAACTTTATTCTTTTATAAACAAAGCTTTAAGTTCATTGGCATCATTTGGTTTTAATTTTCCGCCTAAAATTAAGCGAATTTGTCTTCTTCTTAAAGCCCCATCAAACAAGTTTTTTTCTTCATCAGTTATAGGCTCTAAGGTTGGCACAGGGCGTGGTTTATTGTTTGGGTCTAATGCTACAAAGGTAAAATATGCCTCGTTGCTTTCGTACTCGTATTGATGTAAACTATCTTCCCCAAAAACTTTTAAATAAATTTCCATACTAGTGTTAAAAGCTCTAGTAACTCTTGCTTCAATTCTTACAATGTTACCCAGTTTTATAGGGTTTTTAAAACTAAGGTTGTCAACACTTGCTGTCATACATGGTGCATTGCAATGCTTGGCAGCCGCCATTCCTGCTGCTATATCCATCCAATACATTAGTCTTCCACCCATTAAATTACCAAATGTATTTGTATCGTTTGGTAATACCAATTCGTTCATTATAGTTAAACTATCTGCTACTCTTTTGCTTGTCATTAACTGTTTTTTTAAATAATTATTTTAATTTTTTGTATTTGTACATTCTAAAAGAATGTCTAAGGATTTTTTTAGTGTTGATTATAACATTATCTATAAGAAATCAAACTCATTTTTACACCATAAGCATCATCTTGGTATCTTGCAGGTGCAGGAGTTGGCTGCCAAATCCAGTATAAAAATTCTTTGTGTACAAGCCCTATTCCCTTGGCATAAACTTCTTTACTGTAGCTTTTTGCATTGTATTGTAATGGAGCAAATACAGCGGGTGTTTGCATATCTTCATGAAAAACAGTATATGTATTATTATAAGTAATTCCTTGCGGAGTAGTAAAAGGCTCGTCCATATTTTCATAGGTATAATTCCAATTATCTAAAAAATAATAAGGCGATGGAAGTATAGTATTAATAAGAATATTGCCTTTCCAAGAAGTGTTAAAACTTACTGGGTTTGCTAATTTTATAAAACGTAAGCTATTGTCAACATATTCTACATTTGTACTATCAAAATGTGCAGAGTAAGTAGCTGCAAAAGTCCATGGTTTTGTTTGTGCAGTATCTCTTAAATATCTAAAAATTCTAAAACTTCTTTTTCCTACAGCATCAATAAAACTTCCATCAACACTATCTTTTGCCAAAAAACTTTTTGTTATAAGCGACGAGCCAAAACTTGCAGGCTGTGTACTGTCTAATCTATAAATAAATGATTTACCTACTGCTAAAGGATATAATTCGCTAACTCTTACAACATCTAGTTGTTCCACTTCTTTACAAGAAAAAAGAGTGATAATTGCTAATATAGAAATTAATTTTTGCATGATGTTTTTAAAAAAATGAACCTGCTTTATAAATATTAAATTATCAATTCTACATTTTATTACTCCACCCAATCTGCTACAAATAAGTTGGTATCTCTCGTGCCACCATTATTTCTATTACTGGCGAAAATTATTTTTTTACCATTAGGGCTAAACATAGGAAATGCGTCAAAGCCTTTATCTCTGCTTATTTTAGTCATTCCATTTCCTTCTAAATCTATCATGTACATGTTAAAAGGAAATCCACGTTTATACTCATGATTACTGCAAAAAATAACTCTTTTGCTGTCTGGAGTAAAATTTGGTGCCCAATTGGCTTGCTTTAAATTGGTAATTTGTTTGGCATTGCTTCCATCTGCATTAGCAATCCAAACTTCCATATTTGTTGGGGCTACCATTCCTTCTTTAAGTAAATTTTTATATTCTGCAACATCTGCTTCTTTTGTAGGACGACTTGCACGCCAAACAATTTTTTTACCATCTGGGCTAAACCAAGCTCCACCATCGTAACCTAAAGTATTGGTGATTTTTTTCTCTTTCATGGTTTTTAAATCCATAATATACAAGTCGAGGTCACCATCTTTATCGCTACAATAAATCATTTTTTTGCCATCAGGGCTAAGTGTAGCTTCGGCATCATACCCTTTAGCGGTGGTTAGTTGCTTTACAATTTTTCCATCAATAGTAGCCATAAAAATATCATAACTATCATACAATGGCCAGATGTATTTATTGCCATATTTTGCTCTATCAACTGCTGGAGGACAAGTATCTGCTCCAAGATGTGTACTGGCATAAATTATATGTTTTCCATCTGGTAAAAAATAAGCACAAGTAGTTCTTCCTTTGCCAGTACTTACTAGTTTGTAAGTAAATTTTTCTGATGGCTTAGTAGGTATTTTTCCAACAAAAATTTGGTCGCACATAATACCTTCTTTCGGGTTGGTTCTTTGAAAAATGATATGTTTTCCATCGTAACTCCAATAAGCTTCAGCATTATCTCCTCCAAAAGTTAGTTGGCGTATGTTTTTAAAATGTTTTTCCTGGCTGTATTGCAAACTATCAGTTACAGTTTGTGCTATTAAGGTTGAAGCTAGAAAAATTGAAAATGCACTGCTTAAAAATTTCTTAATCATATTTAGAATACTTTGTTAAAAGTTTATGCAAAACTAGTGTTTTGCTGTGTTGAATTTTGTAATAAAATGGTAAAGAAAACTTTGTTCTTATTTTTGTTGCATGAACAAGGTATTTTTATTGTTGGCAATCGTTATTTTTTTGAGTTGTAATAGCAACGATTCCTCTTCAAAAACTAAGTTGGACACTTTAGGTATAGTTTCCCCTTATTTGCAACAAAAAATTGCTTTTGCCGATACAGCAACTGATGTAAATAAATTGTTACAAGTTGTTGATGTATTGGACAGTGCAAATAAAATTAGTGAAGCAGTTGAAGTGATGAATAAAGTGCTGGCTAGCGATAGTTTAAATAGTTTTTTTTGGTTGAGAAAAGGGCAACTTTTAAAGCAAACGATAGACACGCCAAAGGCCATTAAAATGTTTGAATATGCTAGTAAAATTTATGCTGATGCTCCACAATTAATGGAATGGGCAAACTTATTGGCAGAAACTGGAAATCCAAAAACCTTACAAGTCACTAAGGTTTTGCGAAACAATAATCCTTCTAAAAAATATGATGCCCAAGCTTATTTTTTTGATGGTGTGTATTATGCAAAGGTTAATAACATTGCTTTGGCATTAACTAATTTTAACACTTGTATTGCTCGAGATTATTTGTTAATGGATGCTTACATAGAAAAGGGATACATATATTTTCAAGAAAAAAAATATGATGTAGCCTTGCAAGTGTTTAAGCAATCTACTACTGCTAATTTAAGATTTGCTGATGGTTACTATTGGCAAGCCAAATGTTTTGAAGCATTAGGGGATAAAGAGGAGGCAAAGGAGTTATATAAACAAGCTTTAGTGCTAGATAAATCTATAATTGAAGCTGCTGAAGCTTTAGAAAGGATAAAATAAAACAGCCACCACTTGGTGACTGTTTTATTAATAACCCATCTTTAAACCCACATGATTTTTTTGATTTTGTTTGTAGCTTTTTTAAAGTACACTAATGGTTTTTGGTTGTGCTTTAATGGTTTCTTTTTTTGGAAGATAAACCTTTAAAATGCCAGCATCATATTTAGCTGCAATACCTTCTACATCAACTTTATCTTCTAAAGAAAATGTTTTTGTAAATGCTACATTTTTAAATTCCCTTTTTATGGTTTTGTAATCATCTTGTTTTGTTTCTTCTTTTTTTTCATAGCTGATAGTAAGCAATCCATTGTTTGTATTAATTTTAAAATCTTCTTTGTTTTTTCCTGGAGCAACTAATTCTACATGAAATCCATCGCTGGTTTCGTGAATGTTGGTTAAAGGTGCATTTGAAAGATTTGCAAATTCATTAGCTAATGGACTAAAAAAGTCGTTTACAAAATGATTGAAAACTGGGTGTTGTTTTACGATTGTCATAATTTTTGTTTTTTTAGATTTTTAATTATTGTTATGCAATCTAGTATTCAAATTAAATTCCAAACAAAAAAACAAGACAAAGTGTCTTGTTTTTTAAAATAAATATGACAAATGTGCCGAATTTTATTCTTTTTATTGAAATTATATCAAGTTTCGTCTAAATATTAATACCACCATTTTAAAAAAATGGCACCTAAAGCCCAAACACAAGTAATGGTAAAAATGCCTTTTGCAGTTTTGTCTTTATCGTTATTGATGAATAATGTAAATAAAACAGCATTTGCAAAAAGAGAAAAAGTAACCATATTGGTTAATAATCTATTTTCTATAGCCAGCACTTTTATAAAGCCCCAAAGGCTTACACTTACTCTAAATTTCCATAAATAAAAAACTAACATTCCTACAAAAGGTCCTAGAATGCCAAGTACTAAACCCAGTTTAAAATTATCTTTTAGCATACGATTAAAGGTTCCAGTTTTGAATAGTTTTTAAGTTTTTATAGTCAGTAAAATCAATAGTTACAGGTACTACGCTTGCATAATTATTTGCCAAAGCCCAAACATCAGTGTCTGTGCCTTCATCTTTATTATTAAATACACCAGTTAGCCAGTAATAGTTATTTCCATGCGGATCTTGTCTTTCTATAAAATCTTCATTGTATTTAGCATAAGCTTGCCTGCACATTTTAATTCCTTTGAAGTCTTCTTCATTTATTTTAGGAATATTTACATTTAATAAAAGATGTTCGTCAAGTTCATTTATTCTTTGTAAATATTGTTGTAATAAGGTGGCTACAACTTTTTTTGTTAAAGTAAAATTGGCATTAGCATCATAATCCAATAGTGAAAAGCCAATAGAAGGAATACCTTCAATAGCAGCTTCCATAGCAGCACTCATTGTGCCACTATAAATTACATTTATACTATGATTAGCTCCATGATTTATACCACTTAAACAAACATCTGGTTTGCGATGTAGTATTTTATCAACTGCTAATTTTATGCAATCAACTGGTGTTCCATCAGTTGTGTAAGCTTCAACACCTTCAATAAAATTTACTTTATTTATTCTTAAAGGTTGATTAATAGTGATAGCATGCCCCATGCCACTTTGAGGTTTATTTGGGGCAACAACTACTACACGACCAAAAGGTAAAGCAGCCTCAGCTAATGCTTTTATGCCATTGGCGTAAATACTATCATCATTAGTAATTAAAATAATGGGTTTTTCTTGCATGGCTGCAAAATAAGGACAATGATTTTTTGCAAATCATTTAAATCAAAAAAATTAACAATTATTATTTGGGGATTTATATAAACGCAGTGACAATTTAGAACCCAAAAATTGAATCAACCACTAAATTCTTTGAATATTGAATGGTATTGTAAAATTTGTTTCTATTTTAATTTTATTTACAAGTTTTATAAAAATAAGAATAGGAAGCATAGTTAGTGAAAATACCAATTGCAGAAAATATGATATCGTACACATCGAAAGTTCTTTTAAAAATTGGCATTAAATGTGAAAATTCATTTACAGTAAGACCCAAAAATGCAATAAGGCAAGCTGCTTGCACACTTAGTTTAGTTTTTAAATGAATAAGATGATTTGATAACCAATAAATCATAAAAGGAAAAATTAAACCACATATAAAATTTGGTGCAACATCTACAAAAATTTGAAAATACGAAGGGATGTGCACATAAGGCCTTATAATGAATTTTATACAAAATATAAAGGCAATTCCAGCAATACAGATTTTTTTTGGTAAAGATTCTATAACATTATAGTATCTAAATATTGTAGTGTGATGCAAAAAACTCATTTACTTAATTTTAAACAAAATAAAGTAAATGAGCAACCTTTGATATACCTTAATTATGGTATTTTGATTTAAAATTTTGGATAAACACCAGTATAATTTTGAGGGGTTATTTGTTTTAATTCTTTTTTTAAAGCATCGTTTATTTTAAGTTTATTAATAAACTGATGTAATGTTTTTTGATTGATGCCTTGATTTCCTCTGGTTAATGCTTTTAATGCTTCGTATGGATTTGGATAATTTTCTCTACGTAAAATGGTTTGTATAGCTTCGGCAACAACAGCCCAATTATTATCTAAATCTTTTACAATATTTTTTTCATTAACAACTAATTTGCCAATTCCTTTTTCAATGCTTTTTAATGCAATAATGCTGTGTGCAAATGGTACACCAATGTTTCTTAAAACTGTACTATCAGTTAAATCTCTTTGCAATCTTGAAATAGGTAATTTGCTAGCTAGGTGATGTAAAATTGCGTTAGCAATACCTAAATTGCCCTCTGCATTCTCAAAATCAATTGGGTTTACTTTGTGTGGCATAGCACTACTGCCAACTTCACCAGCTTTTGTTTTTTGAGTAAAATATTCTTGAGAAATGTATTGCCAAATATCTCTACAAAAATCAATTAAAATGGTGTGAATTCTTTCAGTTGCATGACAAATGCTTGCTAAATTATCATAATGTTCTATTTGTGTGGTAAACTGTTGGCGTTGTAATTGTAGATAGTTTTCTACAAAATCATTACCAATGTTAATCCAATTTTTTGAAGGGTATGATATTTGGTGTGCGTTAAAATTTCCAGTGGCACCACCAAATTTTGCTGTATGTGGAATTAATGAAAGTTGTGCAAATTGCTGCTGTAAGCGTTCTACAAAAACCATTATTTCTTTGCCTAAATTAGTAGGGCTTGCTGGTTGTCCATGAGTTCGTGCCAATAACGAATAAGGTTTAAGTTGCACTGCTAATTGCTGTATTTGTTGAATAGTGTTGTAAACTGCTGGTAAAAACTCTTGTTCCATAAAATGCTTTAGCATTAATGGATTTGCAGTGTTGTTAATGTCTTGAGATGTTAATCCAAAATGTATCCATTCTTTTAGATTACTTAATTTTAAATCGTCTAATTTTTGTTTTAAAAAATACTCAACTGCCTTAACATCGTGATTAGTGGTTTGCTCAATAGTTTTTATTTGATGGGCATCTTCCAAATTAAAATTTTCAACTAAAAGTCTTAGATCTTTTTTTTGTTTTGCTGTTAGGCTGAAAAACTTTTTTTCGGCAAGACAAATAAAATATTCAATTTCAACAAATACTCGATATTTAATTAGTGCAAACTCCGAAAAATAGTTTTCTAAATTGTTGGTTTTGTTGCGATATCTACCATCAATAGGAGAGATAGCCAAGAGCATACTTAATTCCATTTAAAATAATTGAGGTGGCGAAATTAATTGTTATAGATTTTTAACTTGAATTAATTATTAGTAAAAGGATAATAATAAACATTTGTGCATTATATGTTAATTGCTTTCTTTGCAGCCTTAAAGTTTTATTTTGAGTAATACACTTGTAAAATGGGGATTATTTATTGTGCTATGCCTTATTTGGGGTAGTAGTTTTGAGTTGATGAAATTAGGGATGTATCAAAATCATGATTTTTCTAAACCACTTTTAACTCCTTATCAGGTGGCTGCTTTAAGAATGTTAAGTGCAGGTGTAATTATGATTCCTTTTGTTTTTAGTGCTTATAAACGAATGGAAAAAGGCATTTTAAACTATGCTATTTTAAGTGGGCTGTTGGGCAGTTTTTTTCCTGCTTTTTTGTTTTGTATTGCCGAAACAAAAATTGGTGGTGCTGTTGCTGGTAGTTTAAATTCATTAACACCCATTTTTGTAATTATCACTGGGGCTCTTTTTTTTAAGATAAAATCGAGTGCACAAAAGATAATTGGTGTAATTGTAGGCTTAGCTGGAAGTGCCATTTTGCTTTATGCCAATACAAAAGGCAATGAGTTAAATCATTTGTGGTATAGTTTTTTTGTAATTATTGCAACTATATTTTATGGTGTGAATGTAAATATGGTTACTAAAAGATTAAAAGGTGTTAATAGTATTGATATAGCTGCTATAGCGTTTGTAAGTTTAATTATACCAAGTTTAGTAATACTATTTTACACTAAATTTTTTGAGCTCAAATTTGTTGCCCAAGTTGATTATCGAAATGCAACTATAGCTTCAACGGTTTTGGGAATGTTAGGTACGGCTATTGCAAGTGTACTTTTTTATATGCTTGTAAAGCGTGCCAATGGATTGTTTGCTAGTATGGTTACTTATGGAATTCCATTTGTAGCCATAGGTTGGGGTTTGGTAAATAAAGAACCTTTAAATATTTATCACTTTATTGGTCTTTTGGTAATTTTATTTGGTGTTTATTTTGCCAACAAACAATCTTAAAAAATTGTCCATCTTCTTGAAGTGATGTTTATGGGCTGTATAACATTTATTTGTTTAAAATCAACCTGACCTATTTTTTTGGCATAAAAATGTTCGTTACTACTTACTGTAGTAAAGGTTCCTAATATTTCGTATTGAATATCTTCTTTTACTCTAATAATACTATCTATAACATTAGTACCTATGGTAGCTGTATAGTCTTTTTGTAAAATTGTAAATTGTAACCTTGCAGTTTGTGGAATACCTGCAACCACAACTGGAACAACTGGGCTAAACCAATTGGAATTTACAGGAACATTGTCTTTTAAAAATATATGGTCTCTATTTGGTCCATTAGCAACAGTATAATATCTATAATAATTTCCTATACCATCTTTTCTGTAATACAAAGTGTCTTTTTGGCCTAATGGAAAATTTATTAAAAACTGCCTATAATCATTTCCAGCCTTTGTAATATCAAATCTATCTACTTTAATAGTAATGGTATCGTTAATTGACGAGTTAAAATATGTCCAATTACTATTTGTTGTAGTAGGAAAATAATCACCTTTTGTTCCATTTGTACCTAATCCTCTACAATCTAATTTAAAACTACAAAATGAGGTTTTATAGTAAATTTTAAAGTCATCAATATTGGGTAGAATTGGGGCTCCAAAACCTTTTAATTTCAATATTTGATTTCCAAGAGAAACAGTATATCCACTATCTCTAAACCAAACACCATTAACTGTATCGCTATAAATTAACCATTTTCCGGTGGCTGTGAAATTTACTCTAACCATTAAATAATTATTGTTATTTAAAGTTGAGTCCATAACATAATTACCAAAAACTTCAATTTCTTTGCAATTACCAAAATCGTCTCTAAGTGTACCATTAGATATGCCAAAATTTGTTGGGTCGCCTTCAAAACTATATTCTTTACTGCAACCCCAAAAAATTATGGATGAGCAAAAAAATACTAATATAGAGGTTGAAATATTTCTTTTTAAAAACATAGCATTATTTTTCTAGTAAGAGTAGTATTTTAACAAAAACGCTTCTTTACTTTTTTATAGTTGTAAATGTAATATTATTTACTATTTGTAAATACGGTGTTATTAGTTTTAACAAAAATTATTGCTACACTAATTCATAAATTATGGCTGCACCTTGCCCAACACCCACACACATAGTTGCTAATCCATAGTGTAATTTTTCTCTTTTCATTTGGTGTAAAAGTGTTGTACTTATTCTTGCACCACTACAACCTAAAGGGTGACCCAAAGCAATACTTCCACCATTTACATTAATAATTTCATTGTTTAGCTCCAAGTCGTTAATACATGCTAATGCTTGTGCTGCAAAGGCTTCATTAAGCTCTATGCAGTTTAAATCAGATGCTTTTAAGCTAGCACGTTTTAAGGCTTTTTGAGTTGCAGGTATGGGGCCAATTCCCATAATGCTAGGATCTACACCAGCAACTGCCATTGACGTTATTTTAGCTATTGGTTTAAGATTGAACAATTTTATTGCTTCTTCACTTGCTAATAATAAAGCACTTGCTCCATCATTTATTCCACTGCTATTCCCAGCAGTTACCGTTCCATTTTTTGCAAAAGCAGGTTTTAATAAGGCTAGTTTTTCTAAGCTTGTTTCTCTTGGGTGTTCATCTATACCAAAAATCGCTGGTTCTTTGTTTTCTGTAATTTCTATTGGAATAATTTCATCGTTAAACAATCCTTTGGCAAAAGCTGTGGCATATTTTTTTTGAGAGTTATAAGCAAACTCATCTTGAGATGCTCTGCTAATTTTCCATTGATTAGCAACATTTTCGGCAGTTTCCCCCATTGAAAATGGATAATACATATCGGCCATTTTTTTATTGGTAAATCTCCAGCCAATGGTGCTATCAAAAGTCTCAATTTTTCGGCTAAAAGCACTATCACTTTTTGCAGTTACAAAAGGAGCACGTGTCATACTTTCAACACCTCCAGCAATGTACAACAAACCGTCTCCACACATAATGGCTCTAGCGGCATCCATAATACTTTGTAAACCACTTGCACACAATCTATTTACTGTGTTTCCAGCAACTGTAACTGGCAAGCCAGAAAGTAAAGCTGCCATCCTAGCTACATTTCTATTGTCTTCTCCTGCTTGGTTTGCTGCTCCTGCAATTACATCTTCAATTGCATTTACATCAATTGATGGGTTTCTTTTTATTAGTGCTTTAATTACGCAAGCTAATAGGTCGTCTGGCCTAACAGTGCTTAACCTTCCACCATATCTTGCAATGGGAGTTCTCACAGCGTCAATTACATAACAGGCATTCATTCGCAAAAAATTATTTTGCAAATCTAGTAGTTGAAAGGTTTGTGTAATACTATTTTATACAATAATCAGGGATAAGTAATTCAATTAATATTAAAAATTAATTGCTTTTAGTTTATAGGTTTCATTTGGGCCATCATAATCAAGATGACAAAATTTTAAAACATCTCTTCCAATAATTCCATCATAAATCGTATGACTGTAATCTCCTTCAATTACATCAATTGGCAGGCCTTTTTTTTCAAAAATATTTAAGTATAAAACACAGTAATAACGTTTTAAATTAAAAATTCCGCCAGCTCCATCAATTTCTGCTAACTCGCTATACTCGTTTAAGTTTAATTTATTAATAAGGGTTTTATCTAGCCCCGAAATACTGCTTCCTGTATCAATTAGTAATTTGGCTTTTATGAATTCTTGTTTATGAAATTTATTTTTCACTAATAAAAAACTTTCTTTATTGGTGAAAATTTCTGCATCAATTATTGGTCCATGATCTTGAATACCATTTATAATATATTGTTGTGTGGGCATCAATTATTTTTCGACTAAATTAGGTTCAATAAATAGTTGAACCAAATTTTTTGCAACATAAATTAAAACTTTTATTCTTTCTATGATATTGATTATCAATAGTTAAACAAAATTGTTGTTTGTATTTGTTTTTTGATTTTCTTTTTTTCTTAGTCTGATTTTCACTTGGTTTGTTTATTACCTTTAAGTGAATAAAAAAGTTTTTTCAAATACTTGTAAAACACTGAAAATTGTTCTAAAGAATTGCAATTTGCAAGCAATCTAAATTACTGTAACCTTAAACAATTTTATTACCAATAATAAATTAATGTAATAAAATAAATAAATTATGTTTTTTAAATTTCTTACTTAGATATTTGTTTGAAGCAACACATTATGAGAAATAAAGAAGCCGCCTTAAAGTTTATATTCGTAACTATTTTAATTGATGTTATAGGTTTTGGAATCATTATTCCTGTGGCACCAAAATTTATTCAAAGTTTGCAAGGGGGTACATTAAGTGAAGCTAGTAAAATTGGGGGATATTTAATGTTTGTATTTGCCATTTTACAGTTTGTATTTGCTCCAACTTTGGGTAATTTAAGTGATAAGTTTGGGCGTCGTCCTGTTTTGCTTTTTTCATTATTTGGTTTTGGGGTAGATTATTTGCTTACTGCATTTGCACCCACCATTTTTTGGTTATTTGTAGGAAGAGCAATTGCTGGAATTACAGGTGCAAGTTTTACAACTGCAGCAGCCTACATTGCTGATGTAAGTGAACCTGAAAAACGTGCTCAAAATTTTGGAATGATAGGCGTAGCTTTTGGTGTAGGATTTATTATTGGGCCAGCATTAGGTGGATTTTTGGGACAATACGATATTAGATTGCCATTTTTTGTTGCTGCTTTTTTGGCAATGATAAATTGGCTTTATGGCTACATAGTTTTGCCTGAAAGCTTATCCAAAGAAAACAGAAGGGAGTTTGATATTAAAAAAGCAAATCCTTGGGGAGCTTTTCAAATTTTAAAACAATATCCGTCTATTAAATTAATGGTAGTTGGACTTTTTTTATCTTATTTGGCTGCTCAAGCAGTACAAAGTACTTGGCCTTTTTATACAATGGAGAAATTTAATTGGACAGAAAAGGAAGTTGGTTGGAGTTTAGCTTTTGTAGGTTTAGTTGTAGCTGCAGTACAAGGTGGATTAATTAGAATTACAATTCCAAAACTTGGGTATAATAAAAGTATTTATGTTGGTTTAATTTGCTATTCCTTTGGTTTTTTATTTTTTGCACTAGCAACACAGGGTTGGATGATGTATGCTTTTATGATAATTTATGGTTTGGGTGGAATTGCTGGCCCTGCTATACAAGGAATAATTAGTAACCAAATTCCAGCAAATGAGCAAGGAGCTTTGCAAGGAAGTTTAACCAGTGTAATTAGCTTGGCTAACATAATTGGTCCATTAATGATGACACAAATTTTTAGTTATTTTACTTCTAATGCTGTTTCATTTAAATTACCAGGAGCCCCATTGTTTGTAGGATGTATTTTGAGTTTTATTTCAATAATATTAGCTTATAAATCATTGAATAAGGCGAAATAGATTATTTAAACTGTAAATCGCTGCTGTCTTTTTCAAAAGGGCTAATATTAAAATCTTTTTTATAAGTTAATCCAATTCCTTGCCTATTTCTTCTTCCAAGGTTTCCACCACTTATGTCTAGGCTATTTTTGCTAAAAATTATCATGCGTAGTTTTTTGTTGGAGCTTAGTACAACTTCAACATTTAAGTCGGGCAGCCATTGAAAATTTCCATTTTGAGCATTAGATACTACATTAAAATCAAGGTCGCCACCAAAACTTACAATTACATTATCATTAAAGAAGTTTTTGCCTATTTTAAATTTTACATTGGCTCTATCAAATTGTCCACTGCTGGCACTTACGCCATTACCAAACAAATCATTGCTATTATAAGCAGCAGCTGCCAAATCGAAAGTTATACTCTTATCTCCAGTAATTTTATATAATAAGTTAGTAATGCTTTTATTTACTTGTTTGGTAAGTACAGATGAAATAGTGTTTAGCCCAATACTTGTAAAATCTGTTTGGCTTCCTCCACCTTCACCAACAGGTGCAAAACTGTTAAATACAATTAGGTAAGTAACTTGCTTTAGCATTTCGTTTTCGTTGCTTTCTAAATTTTTCAAAAACCTATCAAAAACATCATCGTTTTTTAATGGGCTATTTGGCGGAAAATCCAATCTAAATTTTATATCAGGCTTAGTAAGTTTTCCTTTTAAATCTGCATATACAAATACGGCTCCTCTATAGTTTCTACTATTATTGTTAATACTATTTTGAGCTGTTCGTATAAGGTCGTTGATGCTTATTTGCTTAGCATCTTCGTAAACAGCACTAAGGTTTATATTAGCATCATATGGGTTTCCACTCCATTCTATAAAATTGTTGCCACCACGGCGTATGTAAAATGGCTTTTTAATAAAAGATTGAAAATTAAAATCGTATCTACCTTCTTCTATATTATACCTTCCTCTCATTTCAAGGTTAGAGCTGTTGCCTACTTTTATGTTAAGCCTACCATCACCAGTAGCTTTAATTACATCACCAGTTACATCATCAAGAATGACATCAATTTCAGCTTTGTTGTTGGCAATTAAGTCTAAATCAACATTTAAGTTAAATCTGCTAGTCTTTTTTTCAATAGCCATTTCTTCGCCAATTTCTTTAAACTCTATAAAACTAGCTTCATCATTTTCTTTGCTTATACTGTTAGGTATGTAAATGTGTGAGCTTGCTGTAGGTTCGCCACTAATACGCATAATTGCATTAGATTCTGGACCTTTAAAACTCATAGTTGCTTTGCCTATTACATTTCCATAAAACTGATTATTATGTATTGCTTTTGTGTTTAATAATAGTAATTGGTTGGTGCTTAAATTAAAATCAAACGCCATGCTTTTAAATCCTTTTTCAAAAAGTTTACCCTTAACCAATCCAATATTTCCCAAAGAATCTTTAATGTTAAAACTTCCAAAATTTATACCATCATTTTCAAAAGCAATATTGGCACTGTCTATATAATATTTTACTTGAGTAAATTCTACTTTTAGTGAGGTGTTTTTTATTAATATTTTGCCTAATAACTGTAAATCGTTTCCTTTTCCTATTATTTGTAATGGGCCAGTGGCGTAGCCTTTTAAACCAGTAAAAATATCATTACCTAAAAATTTTTGTACTAAATCTAATTTAGAATTTTTGAGTTGTATTGTAGTGTTTATAGGATTTTTAGCTGTATCAAGTAGATTAAAAATTCCTTCTGCGTCAAAATTATAGCCATCGTTTGGTGCATTTACTTTGGTTTTAAGATTACCTGTTTTGCTGTCATAATTTGCATCTACGATTACTAAACCTATGCTGTCATCATCCATCCTAAATTGCTCAATTTTAAGTTCTGTAGTAGCGTTAAATTTTCTATAAAAATCATTAAGTTTAATAGTGCCAGTTACAACACCTTCGAGCCTAGGGTTTTGAGTAAAAACATTTGTTATATCGCCAACTACTACATTCTTTAAATTAACTAAAAGAGTACTTACATTGCCACCTTCTGCTTCTTCTGTATTAACAGTAATTTCTTGAAAACCTTGTATAAATTTTACCTCTTTTGCACTTACTTCATTTTTTGTAATTCTTATATCACCCTCTTTATCTAAAATCCATTTTTTTTCGTTTAGAATAAATGAACTTGGGTTGAATTTAATTCTAACTCCATCAACTAAAGTGGTAACTTTTGCATTTAAATCGGCCTCATAAATATTATTGCTCGAAGCGGTTTTTATAGATACATCACTTATATCATCATGCGATAAAATAGTGATTCTACTATTAGGAAAACTTAGACTATCGCTTACTTGAAAATTAGTAAGGTTACCAAATAGTTTTAATGAATCTCTATTGCCATCAGTAATAATATCTGCACCTGAAATAGTAAAATTTTTATATTTCCCGTAAGGTATTAGAATACCTGTGCTAAACTTATTATTTTTTGTATCTACAAAGCCCGATAAAGAGGCATCGTTAAAACCGTAAATACTTTTATCAAAAAACTGTAGATATGGCTCAATAAATCTTGTATTTATAGTAACCGCAAATTTTTGGTCTTGAGGAATTTTTACAGGTTCGTTTATATAAGCTGGATAATACTTATGCAAAAAACTTTGAAATGCTGTGGGCAAATCTAAAATTTTAAATTGTCCAACAACGTTTGCATTAAAGTCATTTGCTGCAAAATGCAACATTTTGCTACTATCTATTATTGATGAAGACAGCGTTAGCGAGTCGAAAATTATTTTTCCATTTTTATTGCTAATGTTAGCATTTAAAAGCTTGGCATTGCCTAAAAAGTTATCAATGTTGGTGCCTGTAAAAACAACGTCTAGTAAACCTGTAATTTTTAAATCGTCTTGTGTAAATTGTAATGGTTTAAAGTTGCTATTTACAATATCCCCAAAAATATTAAATCTTGGTTCTTTGCCGTTTAAATCAACTTCTACTTGGCTTGTAATATTTAAATTAGGATCATCAATTTTTAATTCTCCATTAAAGTAAGCATTTTTAAAAGTTCCATTTGTAACAATATTGCTATAACTGTAACCATTAAAATCAAGTCTTTCAAAGTTACCATCAAGCTTGGTTTCAATATTTTTTATATCAAAACTTTTACCAATTACATTACCACTAAAGTTTACAATACCTAATTTAGATTCGTTTACAAATTTTCCTAAATTAAAATTTTGAAGCTCTAAGTTACCATTATACAAAGGCAATTTGTTTTTTGGCAATTGCATGGTAAGGTTGGTTTTTATTGCTCCTAAAGCAGTAGTAATTGTGCCATTGGTTAAAAACTTATTGAGTGTGCCATTAAAATTGCCCTGAAAAAAAATTTCGCCAAGAGCAGTTAAATTTGGGTTATTTATTCCTTTTAAATCGGGTATTATAGCACTTAAATCTTTATGATTTGTTTTAATGCTTCCATTATTAAAATTGATAGTTGTGTTGTAAATGTTTGGCAAGCCTTTCATAGCCAAATCACCATTTAAAGTAGTGCTATTGCTGCGTTCTTTAAAGTTTAAATTTTTAGTTTTAAAATCGGCAACAGTTCCTAAAAATGTTCCAGAAAAATAAAACTCTTTATTCCAATCTTTGAGGTCTGGGGCAAAGTATGCTACATCATCGGTGTTTATGATTGCTTTTGTAAACCTTCCATCCATTACAACTTTGTTTTCATAGTCGGCAAAATCATCATCAAAATTATTGTATCGCATACAATAATAATTGGTAAGAATAGTGTTGTTGGTTTCTAAATCTAAATTATCGAATTCCATTTTTTTAGGCGTTATGGTAAGCCTCGCTTTTAGCTTTTTTAAATCAAATCCACTACGCTCTTTAGTTGCTAAAAACATACTAGTTTTTAGGGTATCTCCATGCCAAATGGTATTATCAAAATTGCCTTGTATTTGCGAAAATCTTATGTGGCTTCCATCAAAACTTTGCCAAGGCTTTTTATTGTCACTATTTAGGGTAAATAAGCAATCTTTAAGTTTTAAATTCCCTAATTTCAATAAATTTTTGGGTGTATTGTTTTTTGTGGAGTTTTCAGCAACAATAATTGGCTTGTAGTTTTTTGGACGATTGCCATCCCAATCATAAATGTCAAAATGAAGTTTATTAAAAGTTACATTATTTATATAAAATCGACTAGTAGAAAAAAACAAACTATCTATTTCTGTTTCAATGGCAAGTGCTTTAGCAGTCATTCTTTCCCCACGCCAAGCATCATTTTTTATAAATCTTAAGTTTTTAAAATTCAATTTTTTGGGTTGAAGATCAAATGCTTTTTTAGTACTATCTTTTGGCGAATTGCTAGCAAAATGGTTAACAATAAATTCGTAATTCCAAGTTGTATCGCTTCTTTGAAGTTTTATTACAGCATCTTCTAAACCAAGATACTTTAAATCGGCTTTGGTTTTCATAAAAAACCAATCGGTAATTCTACATTTTAAACTTCCAATATAAGCAAGGGTATCTTTTTGTTTGTCTTGTACAAAAACGCCTTCGGCATCAAGACTATTAAAAAAACTAATCGAAATTCTTTTTATCTCAACTTTAGTTCCAAGATCTTTACTTAGTTTTTTTGTTGCAATACCAACCAACCAATTTTGTACAGGACTTGTTTGTATGGCTAAAGCTGTAACTATCAAAATGGTAATGATAATTAAAACGGTTCGTCGTAATATTTTTAAAGTTCTTTTCAAATAAATTTTCAATATTATTTCAAAGCTAACTGAAACATTACAAAATAAGAGCCAAATTTGTAGGTATGAAAAAAATCTTTGCTGCATTCTTATTTTTAACATTTTGTGTTGCAACTATTGCTCAACAAAATATTATTCGAAAACATGCCCTTGTAATTCATGGTGGGGCAGGTACTATTTTAAAATCGAGTATGACACCTGAGAAAGAAAAAGCTTACAAAGCTGCACTAGAACTAGCTTTGAAAACGGGTGATAGCATTTTGGCAAATGGAGGTAAAGCAGTGGATGCAGTTGTTGCAGCCATTAAAATAATGGAAGATTGTCCTTTGTTTAATGCAGGTAAAGGAGCAGTATTTACTAACGAAGGTAAAAACGAATTAGATGCTAGCATTATGGATGGTAGTAATTTAAAAGCAGGTGCTGTGGCTGGCATAACTACAATTAAAAACCCAATAACAGCTGCTTTGGCTGTAATGCAAAAAAGTGAGCATGTGATGATGGCAGGTAAAGGTGCTGAAAAATTTGCTAAAGAACAAGGATGTATTATTGTACCTTCAACTTATTTTTATACAAAAGAAAGGTGGCAAAGTTTACAAAAAGCTAAACAAAAAGATGCCCTAAAAGTGGATAGTAGCAATGCCATTAAAGACCCACTAAATAAAGATTTTAAATATGGAACTGTTGGCTGTGCTGCTTTAGATATTTATGGCAATATTGCAAGTGGTACAAGTACAGGCGGCATGACTAATAAAAAATATGGAAGGGTAGGAGATGCCCCAATTATTGGAAGTGGAACCTATGCAGATAATAATACTTGTGCAATTAGTTGCACTGGTTGGGGTGAATATTTTATAAGATTAAGCATTGCAAAAGCAATTAGCGATAGAATGGAACTTAAAAGCATGAGTTTAGATGATGCTGCAAAAGAAATGATACATAAAAAACTACCAGCCTTAGGAGGTGATGGCGGTTTAATTGGCATTGATAAAGAGGGTAATATTACCATGCAATTTTGTACACCTGG
>JBMLOQ010000082.1:0-27637 GCA_049242885.1 Chitinophagaceae bacterium | reverse complement strand
AGAGATATAAAAACACAATTTAGCAAAAACATTTATGTAAATTCGATAAGATAATTTACAAGTAAGAAAAATAATTAATAATAATTAATAATTGAAATATGGCAGACATTAAACCTGATGAAATTTCAGCGATTTTAAGACAGCAATTAAGCAATTTTAATGCTGGTGCTAGCCTAGAAGAAGTAGGTACAGTACTTCAGGTAGGTGATGGTATTGCTCGTGTTTATGGATTAAACAATGTGGGCAGTGGTGAGCTAGTAGAATTTGAAAATGGCACACGTGCTATTGCCTTAAACCTTGAAGAAGATAACGTGGGTGTGGTATTATTGGGTAGCAGTGAAGGTATTAAAGAAGGTGCTAAAGTAAAACGTACTGGACGTATTGCTTCTATTAAAGTAGGTGATGGTGTTGTAGGACGTGTAATTAATACTTTGGGCGAACCAATTGATGGTAAAGGACCAATAGTTGGCGAAACCTATGAAATGCCTTTGGAAAGAAAAGCTCCTGGCGTAATTTATCGTCAGCCAGTTACTGAGCCTTTACAAACTGGTATTAAAGCTATCGATGCTATGATTCCTGTGGGTCGTGGTCAAAGAGAGCTTGTAATTGGTGATAGACAAACTGGTAAAACTGCCATTTGTATTGACACAATTATAAATCAAAGAGAGTTTTACGATGCTGGTCAACCAGTATATTGTATATATGTAGCAATTGGACAAAAAGCAAGTACCGTTGCTGGAGTAATGAAAACTTTAGAAGAAAACGGTGCTATGGCTTACACAACTATTGTGTGTGCAAGTGCAAGTGATCCTGCTCCTCAACAATTCTATGCTCCATTTGCTGGTGCTGCAATTGGTGAATTTTTTAGAGATACTGGCCGCCCAGCTTTAATTGTTTATGATGATTTAAGTAAGCAAGCAGTAGCTTATCGTGAGGTTTCTTTATTGTTAAGAAGACCTCCAGGACGTGAAGCTTACCCAGGTGACGTTTTCTATTTGCATAGCCGTTTATTAGAGCGTGCTGCAAAAGTTATTAATAATGATGATGTTGCTAAAAACATGAATGATTTGCCAGATAGTATTAAGCATTTGGTAAAAGGTGGAGGAAGTTTAACTGCATTGCCAATTATTGAAACTCAAGCTGGTGACGTTTCTGCTTATATTCCTACAAACGTAATTTCTATTACCGACGGTCAAATTTTCTTGGAAGGTAACTTGTTTAATGCAGGTATTCGTCCAGCAATTAACGTAGGTATTAGTGTAAGCCGTGTGGGTGGTAATGCACAAATTAAATCCATGAAAAAAGTTGCTGGTACTTTAAAACTTGACCAAGCACTTTACCGAGAACTTGAGGCTTTCTCTAAATTTGGTGGAGATTTAGATGCTGCAACTAAAAACGTAATTGATAAAGGTGCTCGTAACGTAGAAATCTTAAAACAACCTCAATTTTCTCCATTTACTGTAGAAAAACAAGTTGCTATCATTTACTTAGGTACTCAAGGGTTATTAAAAGAAGTAGCTGTTAAAAATGTAAAAGCATTTGAAGACCATTTCTTAACTGAAATGCAAAACAAATTGCCAGATGTTTTAGCAGAATTTAAAAAAGGTGTATTGAATGATGCTAGCCTTGCAAAAATGGTAGATTTGGCAAAAGGATTAACAAGCCAATATAAATAGTTTTTTTAGTGTATTTTTTTAAGGGCCTCAGAGAAATCTGAGGCTCTTTTATGTTATTTTACATATACTATATTTTTAATATGTTTGTGATTGATATATAAATATTCTGAAATCAATTTCTACATCATATTTACTTTGTAAACAAACCATTACATGATTAAAAAAATTAATTTAGTTACAATTTTTTTTCTATTTGTAACTTCATCATTTGCTCAATTAGTTCAGCCAAAAGATACTTTAGAGTTTGTTTATGATACTTTTTTCTTAGCTAAGAAAAAAGGTTGGCTTGGCGATTTGGGACGAAGCATAAGTGCCGATCCTCCAAAACCAGAACTTACACAAACAGGAACTGTAAAAGTGAATTTGCCATTTAATAAATACAAAGATTATATCATTAACAAAATAGTTTTTGTGCGTTTAGGATTTAATCAGGATATTAATGATACTACTCCAAAAGCAAGAAATTTTGGTGTAAGAATAGCCGAGGCATTACATAAAAAAACCAAGGAGAAATTTATTAAAGCCAACTTATTTTTTAAAGAAGGAGATAAAATTGTACCATATTTAATTGCAGATAATGAAAGATATTTAAGAACTTTAATATTTTTTGAAGATGCAAAAATTGTAATTCAACCAACAACTTTTTCAAACAGTGCAGATGTGT
Source organism: Chitinophagaceae bacterium (assembly GCA_049242885.1). Lineage (GTDB taxonomy): Bacteria > Bacteroidota > Bacteroidia > Chitinophagales > Chitinophagaceae > CAIVPM01. The sequence goes on along the minus strand of JBMLOQ010000082.1, from coordinate 25,297 downwards.
ATGTTTATGTGAAAGACAATTTTTCAATTGGTGCTGGTGGAAATGTTAATGGCACTAATAATTTTGATGTAGAGTTAAAAGAAGAAAATTTTATGGGCAATGCTCAAAAAATTTCTGCAAAAATGTTGTACGATGATGGAAGAAATCCCAAAACTGGTTTTGGTGCCGAGTTTATACAACGTAATTTATGGGGTTCTTTTGCAAACTTAAGTTTAGGGTATAAAACCTTTAATAGGGCTTTTAATACTGGGCGACCCGAAGAAAATTATTTGTATGCCAAACTAGATCGTCAATTGGTTAGTCCATATATGCCTTTTATTGGTAGTGCTGAGTTTGCTGTACATTCAATAGATAATAGATATAATATAAAAGATTCAGTTTTTAAGCAAAATATAAAATACAATTTTGTAAATTTTGATGCTTGGGCAGGGTATAATCTTGGCACAAGTAAATTATTGGCAAACAATCAACAAAGCAGAATTCGTAAATTTATTGGTTTGCGTGTTTTTAATAAATCTTTCAACGATTTGCCAAATCGTTTTTCAACAAATCCAGTTGCGTTAAGTTATATCAATACAACTGGAGTATTAGGGGCAGTGTATTTGTTTAAACAAAATTTTTATAAAACTAAATATGTGTATGGTTTTGGAAGAAATGAAGATGTGCCAGAAGGATTTAGTTTTAGTTTTATTGGAGGTTGGACTAATTTGCAAAATGTATCACGCCCATATTATGGTTTGGATTTTGCACGAAACTATTTTAGCAAAACAGGCAATTATTTTAATTACACTTTTAGATTAGGTGGTTTTATTCATGATTCAAGATTTGATGATATTACTATGTTACTTAACCTTGAGTATTTTAGTAAATTAAGAAATATTGGCGGTAAAAAGTATATAAGAAAATTTTTGGGTTTTGGTATTACACATCAAATTCGACCAACCATACTTACACCTAGACTAATATTAAATTCACCTTTTGGATTGCCAGAATTTTCAAATGATGGTACAAGCTATCAAACAAGAATAGTTGGCAAAAGTGAAACTGTTTTATTTAATAACTTTAAGCTAATTGGTTTTAAGTTTGCTCCATTTGTTTTTTTAAATGCTGGATATTTTATACAGCCTGGGGATATTGCAGTTAAAGGAGATATTTTTACAAGTGTTGGTGGAGGAATTAGAATGAGAAATGAAGCATTAATTTTTGGAACTATGGAAGTAAGATTGAATTTTTTTCCAAAAACAACGCAGGGGATGAATCATTATAGATTAGATTTTAAAACCGATTTAAGATTTACTTATAATAGTACATTTATACGTCAGCCAGACTTTGTTGGTGTAAATTAATCTTAATTATAACATACATTTGTTAAAATACTATTTATGAAGCTTAAAGCAGTAATTTTTCTTTTATGTTATTTTACTAGCAGCATTTTACTCGCCCAATCAATAGATAGTTTAAATAACATTGTATCCAAAAAACAACTAAACGAGGGTACAGTAAAGGCCCATTATTTACTTGCTAAAATTTATACAGATAAATTAGATAGTGCCCATGCTGTTGATAATTATTTGGCAGGCATAACATTAAGCAAAAAAGCAAATTTGTTTTTGTGGGCTGGCTATGGCTATAACGAATTAGGTTATTTATTTGAGCTAATGAATGAAAACAATACAGCATTAAACTACTATTACCAGGCCATTAAAAATGGAAAACAACATAAGCTTTATACTAGCGTAGGAAGGGCATACAGCAATATTGGTTTTGTAAAAAAGAATCAAGGAAAGTTTGACCAAGCCATATTAAATTACGATTCTAGCATTGCATTTTATAAATTGGCAAATCATGCTTCAGAAATTGCAAACAATATGGGTAATCAAGCTGTATTGTTTCAACAGTTAGGCAATAGAGAAAAAGCCTTAATAGCTTTTCAAAAACAGCTAAGCATATACGATACCTTAACAAATGGTGAACGAAAAAAAGCCACGCCCATTTTAAATATTGGAAGAATTTATTTAGATCAAAACAATCATGATATTGCTATAAAATATTTTAACGAATCGCTACTACTTTCACAAAAATATAAATTGTTAAGTGCCGAATTGTTGGCACAGAATAATCTTGGAGTAGCTTATTTTAATAAAAAGGAATACACCAAAGCAATTGAATACATTGAAAAAACTATTTTAATTGCAAAAAAAATTGGCGACAAAAAACAAGAATTAGAGGCTACAACAAATTTAGGGGCTTGCTATGCACAACTAAATGAAGATGAAAAAGCACTAACTTATTACAAAAAAAGTGAAAAGCAATTATTAGAATTAAATGATTTTCAAGGCTTGATAACCAACAGTATTAATCAATCGAGTACTTATGGCAAGCTAAAAAAATTTCCAGAAAGTATTGAATATGGTAAAAAAGCATTAAGCTATATAAACAATTACCAAGGCTCCATTCAATACAAACAAAATGCTTACGAAACTATTGCAAATGTTTATAAAGAAATAGGAAATTTAAAAGCAGCTTTTGAATACCAAGATTCGCAAATAATGGCAAGAAATGCCTTTTTAAATGAAACTGGTAATGCAGCATTAATTGAGCTTCAAACCAAATACGAAACATCAAAAAAAGAATATAGAATAAATTTATTGAGTAAAGCAGATTCCATAAACTCACTCAAAATATTCAATCAGTTATTACAAATTGATAAACAAAAACTTGCACTTACAACTCAGCAATTAGAAATACGTAGTCAAGATTTACAATTGGCTGAAGATAGTATTGTGTTGCTTAGTAAAAATCAAATCATTAATCAAAAAGAAGCATTTGCACAACAGCAGCAACAAAAGTTAGAATTGCTTTCGCAACAGCAACAAATTCAAGCATTAGAGTTAAAACAAAAAAACACCTTAATGTATGGGTTGGCGGTGTTATTAGGTTTGATTTGTATTGGGGGATTCTTATTTTTTAGATATAAACAAGCTCAGCAAAAAGCATTATTGCAACAAAAATTGTTGGAACAAGAAAAACAAGCTACCATAAATATTTTAGCTGCTGAAGAAAAAGAAAGGCAAAGAATTGCTACTGACTTGCACGATGGAGTAGGGCAAATACTCACAGCCACTTGGCTAAACTTGCAACAAATAAATGAAGAGGCACAAAAAGAAAATGCACCCAATAAAAACTTTATTGAGCGTACTTTTAACCTAATGGATGAAGGCTGCAAAGAGGTAAGAAGCGTAAGCCATAATATGATGCCAAATGCTTTATTAAAGAAAGGTTTGGTAGATGCTGTAAGAGAATTTATACAACAAATAAATGCAAGGCAAACTCAAATAAATTTGCAAACGCAAGGGTTACAAAAAAGTTTGCCAAACCATGTAGAAGCTGTACTGTATAGAGTAATTCAAGAAAGTGTAAATAATGTAATAAAACATGCACAAGCTTCACGTTTAGACATATCCATAAACCAAGATGAAACAGGCGAATTAGATGTTTTAATTGAAGATAATGGAAAAGGGTTTAATGTGCAAGAAGCTCTTAAAAAAGATGGTATTGGATTGGCTAATATTAAAAGTAGAATTGAATATTTAAAAGGAACTGTGGATTGGGATAGTAACACAAATAATGGTACTTTAGTGGCCATTCATATACCTGCAAGTAATGAGTAATAATAAAAAAATAAGATTGGCTTTGGTTGATGATCATCAAATAATTATTGATGGCTTGGTTTCATTAATTAAAGATCATCACAGTATTGATGTGGTTTGCACTTCAAATAGTGGTGAGGAAATGCTTCAATTATTAACTACGAATAACATTGATGTTTTGCTTACAGATGTAGTAATGGATGAAATGAATGGTAGAGTGCTTGCCAAAAAAGTAAAGCAACAATTTCCTTCCATTAAAATTATTGCACTAAGTATGAGTGGGGCAGGAGATATTGTAGATGAAATGATAAATGATGCCGACATTAGTGGCTATTTATTAAAACACACTCACAAAGACGAACTTATTGAAGCTATCATTAAAGTTTATGAAGGGGGTATTTACTTTCAATCGCAAATAGTAAACGAATTGGTAAAGCAATCAAAAATAAAACAACAAACCATTGATGCACACCTTACCAATAGAGAAATTGAAATAATCAAACTTTTAGAAAATGGATTGAGTAATAAACAAATTGCCGACCAATTGTTTTTATCTGTACGTACCATTGAAACCCATAGAAAAAATATACTCAATAAAACTAATACTAATAATTTATTAAGTCTTTTAAAATGGGCTAAAGAACATAAAGTGCTGGAATAATAGCACTATTTGCCTTGCACTTGCCTTGTCCAAGCGTCTGTTCTTCCAAAAAGTGATACACCAATGTAACCTCTTACTTCTATGGTGTTTATACTAGTCATGGTAATGGTGCAACTATACGTTTTCCCATTTTTTGGATCATAAATTTTTCCGTTTTCCCATTCGTTGGGTTCTTTGTAAGTAAAGTCCCAAGTATTTATTAATCCTACAATAGGTCTGTTGTGTACTTTTTCGTCGGGATGATTTACATCTGTTTTTGGTTTCCCTTCTTTATCATTTGGCTCTTTAAGCCATACAATTCTTCCTTGGTATTTTTCGCCATTTTTATAAATTTTAACCATAGCTGTACCTTCGCCAGTTTTCCAAATACCAACTAAATCATCAGCTTTAAAACTTTGTGCATTAGCAACATAAATTAGGCACAAACTACATAAAAAAGAAACTATTTTTTTCATATAACTACTTTACTTAACAAATATATTTTTATGATTACTGAAAAACAACTAAAATTATTTTTTTAATAAATTATTATGAATTGAATTATTTTTTAAAACAAGCTTTTTTTTCTGCTTGATCTTCCACCTAAACCTAAAGCACCCAGTAAACTTCTTGTAATTACCTGAGCAGCAGTTCTACCAACTTGTTTTAAAATAGGATTATCAAAAAAACTGGTTTCTTTTTCTTCCTCTTTTTTGGTTTCCTTTTCTTCAGCTTCCTCTTCTGTTTTTTTGGCAGCTTCTTCTAACTTTTTTGTAAGTATTTCATAAGCACTTTCAGTATCAATAACCTCATTATACTTTTTTGTTAATTTACTTTTACTTATAAGTTCATCTAGTTCATTATCATTTAATACATCCATTCTGCTTTGTGGGGGACAAAGCATAGTATGCACCAAAGGTGTAGGAATGCCTTTTTCGTTAAGTAAAGTTACAAATGCTTCACCTATACCCATTTGTGTTAGTAATTCATCTACCACATAGTATTCGCTTTCAGGGAAATTTTCAGCTGCGGTTTTTATAGTTTTTCTATCTGCTGCAGTAAATGCTCGCAAAGCATGTTGTACTTTTAAACCAAGTTGAGATAATATGCTTGCAGGAATATCTTGAGGGTTTTGTGTACAAAAGAAAATACCTATACCCTTACTGCGTATTAGTTTTATTACAGTTTCTATTTGTTGTAGTAAAGCTTGGTTTGCTTCTTGAAAAACCAAATGTGCCTCATCAATAATTAAGACCAATTTTGGTTTATCAAGGTCGCCTTCTTCTGGAGAAGTTGCATATAATTCTGCTAAAAGTTGTAACATGAATGTGCTAAAAAGTTTTGGTTTACTTTGCATATCCATTACTCGCAAAATACTAATAATGCCTTGTCCTTTATCGTTAAACCTCATTAAATCATCAACTTCAAAACTTTTTTCTCCAAAAAAAATATCAGCACCTTGTTGTTGTAATTCTACTACTTTGCGTAAAATAGTTCCTGTACTGCTTGTTGAAATTTTGCCATAAGATTTTTCTATTTCTTCTTTGCCTTCATCTCCAATGTATTGTAATACTTTTATAAAATCTTTGAGGTCTAAAAGTGGCATAGCATTATCATCACAATACTTAAATATCATGGCAACTAAACCTTCTTGTGTATCGTTTAGCCCTAAAATTTTGCTCAATAAAATTGGACCAAATTCAGTTACAGTTGCTCTAAGCTTTACACCTATTGCATCGCTTAATGTAAGTAATTCTACAGGAAACCCTTGAGGGGTATAGTTTATATTAAGTTTAGTACATCTATCATTAATTTTATCATTTGTAGTTCCTGCAGCAGCAATGCCACTAAGATCTCCTTTAATATCCATTAACACTACTGGAACACTATTATTGCTAAGGATTTCACTAATCATTTGCAAAGTTTTGGTTTTACCTGTACCAGTTGCACCAGCAATTAAACCATGCCTATTCATTGTTTTAAGTGGTAAAAAAATATCTGCTTCTGGTATAACTTCTCCATTAAGCATTCCTACACCAATTTTTGCATGTTCCCCTTTAAAAGTATAACCATTTTTTATTAATTCTTTAAATGAATCAGCATTTGCCATTTTTATAAATTTGGGTAAACATACAATTGTTTTTAAAATGTAAAATTTTTTGTAAATGATTTTTTTTAGAACGTTTATTGAGAACTTAACTTTTATATTTGACTATTAATTTTTTATGATGAGAATTTTTGTTTTTATAGTAAGTTATCTTTTTTGTGCTAATGCTTTTTCGCAAAATCAAATTCCCGAAAAGCCTGATTATAGTAATTTAAATTGTTGGGCTGCACATCCTTATAAAAAAGATTTAAGCGATTTGCTGCCAAAAGAACTCCAAGGAAAATATGAAACTGATACTAGTGTTGACGTTTTTTTTATTCACCCCACTAGTTATACAAAAAAGAAAAAATTTGGGCAAAATGCATCAGTTTACGACCAAGATTTAAATGAAAAGACGGATGAAGGAAGTATTAACTTCCAAGCTTCTGTTTTTAATAGTAGCTCAAGGGTTTTTGCACCACGATACAGGCAGGCACATCTTAGCAGCTTTTTTCCAATAAATAATTTGGATAGTACAAATGCAGTTGCTGCTTTTAATTTGGCTTATAAAGATGTAAAAGAGGCTTTCGAATATTATTTAAACAATTTTAACAACGGTAGGCCAATTATTATTGCATCTCATAGTCAAGGAACGTTTCATGCTCGTACTTTATTGAAAGATTTTTTTGATGGAACTACGTTGCAAAATCAATTAGTTGCTGCTTATTTAGTAGGTTATTATGTTCCATCTAATTTAACTAAAAACATACCAGCTTGTGCAAAACCCAACAGCACTGGCTGTATTGTAAGTTGGAGAACTTTTGAATATAATTTTAAACCAGAATATATAAACTTTGAAACCCAGCCAGCAATTGTAACCAATCCTATTACTTGGGATATTGATAAACCCATTGCCACTAAAGAAGAAAATAAAGGTATTTTAAAAAGAGATTTTGATGAAGTTAACTACAATTTAATTGATGCAAACGTAGTTGGTAATATACTTTGGGTAACTAAACCACAAGTTTTTGGTATTGGACTACTGAAAAAAAATTACCATGTGGCAGATTATAATTTCTTTTATGAAAGCATTAAACAAAATGTTGCCGATAGGGTAAAAGCTTTTGGTGAAAAAAGAAAGTATTAACGGTGTTGAAGATTACTTGATTTACAATTTTTAACTAAACTGTTTATACAGCCTAACTAAAATTTTGGGCATATATACTTTTGTAAATTAAATGAAATACCCACTTGAAATGTAGCAAAAGCGTCGTTGGCCAAACTATTGCCACGTTGTCTACCTTCTATTCCAATGGAGGTGCCATACTCATAACTTCTATCATGTAAAAAGAAACCAGCAGTAGGTACACCAGTTGTAGGATCTAAGGGAAAAGCCCCAGGTGCATAGGTAGTGCTTACATCATCTAAATAATCAGTGGTAGTAAACCTATATTTCATTTCTGTAAAAATATTCATCCTACTGTTTATGGCATACTTTAAACCAATTGTTAATGGAAAACAATAGGCAACTGTGCTATAAGGTTTTCTATCTGGGTATAAAGCGTTTCCTTGCCCTTCAGTTCCAATGTTTCTTAAATAATACTTTTCCCCACCCAAAAAAGCATAGGGGTCGTAACTAAAAATCCCTACTCCTAAACCTACATAAGGTGTAAATCTATACTCTGGAAAAAGAGGATTAAATTTAAAAAAATTGAATGTGCCGCTAGCTGTAAACTCCCACACATCGCTATTAAAACTTAAGTTTCGTAAACGTTGTACATTGTTAAAACTATACTTATCTGCAAAAGCCAAAAAAGCATATGTGCCGCTAAGTTTTAAACCAACATAATTGTTGAACTGCTTGGTGTAATGAATGGATGCCGAAAATTTAGGGCTACTAAAATTTATTTCTGGATTCATGTCGCCAAAATAATGACCAATACCTGCACTAATGCCCAACTCTCCTTGATGAACATAACTTTCAAAAACCTGAGAATTGGCATACTTATGCACTCCAAAAAAGAATATAAAAAAAGCAACAATTGTTTTCATTGATTTTATTAAATGTTACAAAGTAAAGTTTTTGGCAATAAACAAAAAGGTTTTATGTAAATGATTTTTTATTGGGTAAAGTTGAAGAATTTTTTATCAATAAAAAGTTAATTTCTTTTATCCATTCCCCAAGTAAGTTTATTTCTTAGAGTAGATAAAAAACTGTTTTCGTTTAAGCGAATAAGGTTTACGGTAAATGCTTCTTTTTTTACTGCCAATTGCACATCCATTTTTACTAATTCTCTTCGAGCATCTAGCACACAAATAAAATTATCTGCTCTACCTTCTACTTCAAAAGAAATTACATTATTGTCGGCAACAACAATTGGTCTTACATTTAAATTATGAGGAGAAACTGGGGTAATAACAAAACTGGCACTTTCTGGAAACAAAATTGGCCCACCGCAACTTAAGTTATAGCCTGTGCTACCAGTTGGTGTACTTACAATTAAACCATCTGCCCAATAAGTATTTAAAAACTCACCATTTATGTAGGTGTGAATTTTTATCATACTAGATATATCTTGCTTGTGCAATGCAAACTCGTTTAGGCCGTATGGATGTTCGCCAAATAAATTTGGAATATTAGAATCTAAATGTATAAGGCTTCGTTTATCTACAATATAAGTACCATTAACCAACGAATCTACAGCAGCATTTACTTCTTCTTTGCTAATACTTGCTAAAAAACCTAATCTACCAAAATTAATACCCAAAATTGGAATATTACTATTGGCTACAAAAGTTACAGCATCTAGCATTGTGCCATCGCCACCAATAGTTATTAGGCATTCAACATCATTATCCACCAAATCTTTGTGCTGCAAAAAAGGATGTACTTTGTTGTATAAATAATTTGGTAAAGCTATTGTGTCTCTTAATGGCTTGTACAAAAAAATTGTAGAGCCAAGGTTATTAAACTGCTCTAAAAGCTGTAACACTTGCTCTTGTTGCTCAACTGCAATTCCTCTACTATAAATAGATACAATCATTTTTTTGTATTGGTCAGCTAAGGTACGAGCAAATGCCATCTTTTATAACTAATTTTTTTAATTGATAATGTAAAGCCTTTAAACTATAATTTTACCCACTTTAAACTGCTTAATTTTTATATGCTAAAACAAACTTTAATTGAGGCTACACTTGCTGGAGGGAAAGTAATGCAAGAAAATTTTGATAAAACATTTGGAATTTTTAATAAAGAAGGAATAAACAACCTTGTTACCGAAGTAGATCACAAAAGTGAAGAAGCTATAATTGCAGCAATAAGAAAACATTTTCCTGAGCATTTTATTTTAAGTGAAGAAGCTGGTGAGTTAGAGCAAAATAGTGAGTATAAATGGATAATTGATCCTATAGATGGAACTGTAAATTATGCCAATGGCATACCAATTTGTTGTGTAAGTATTGGTATAGAGTTAAATGGAAAGATGGAAATGGGAGCTGTTTATAATCCATTCATAAATGAGTTTTACTTTGCCCAAAGAGGTTTTGGAGCAACGCTAAACGATAAAAAAATTAGTGTAAGTACACAAAATAAGTTAGTTAAAAGTTGCATGGTTACTGGTTTTCCTTATACTTATTTGGATATGGAAAATGGGCCATTGCAAGTATTTGAAAAATTTATTAGAAAAGGAATTCCTGTACGTAGATTAGGTAGTGCAGCAATTGATTTATGCTGGGTTGCAGCTGGGCGTTTTGATGGATTTTATGAGCATAAATTAAGTGCTTGGGATAGTGCTGCAGGTTTTATAATTGTGGAAGAAGCAGGAGGAAAAGTAACAGATTTAAAAGGCAATTATTATAATCCGTACCAGCCAGGATTAATTGCTACAAATGGATTAATACATGACGATTTAGTAAGGGTTGTAAATGGTGGAGCAATAGAGTAGTTATTGTTTTATTTTTTTAAATACAATTTGCTCTGCATGTTTTTTTACAACCACACTCCAAAAATTTCTTAAAGCTTCATAATCTTCGGGTAAGAAGATTGATTTTTTTATTGAAATTCTGGTTCTGAGTTGAATTTTATTTTCTTTTACAACCACTATGTATTCAAACATACAATCATCTGAATCTTCATATAATTTATACTTTTCACTTTTTGGTCTTTCATCTATTTTATAGCCAATTGGTACTTCCATATCTACAATAATAGTTTCATCTGTGCAGTAAGGCATTTCTACAGGATAATTTCTTGTAGCACTTTTAAAGGGATTTTTTGTTGTGGCTTCTGAAAGTAACGGCGAAAAATAAATGATGTCTTCATCATTTATATCGGTTTCAAAATCATATTTAATATTTAAAGGCTGGTCTAGTTCTTTTTCGTTTTCAACCCCTTCATTACTTAATTTTATGGGAAACATATAAGCTTTTTCAAACTGCTTAAAGTAGGCTTCTTTGCCTAATTTAGTGTATTTTTCTCTTTGTTCAGCAGATTCATAAGTGCCCAAATTGCTTGTAAAACTAGCTTCAAGCTTTCCTTTTTTTTCGCTATTTACTATAAAAATTGCTGTGGTTTTAACTTCTTGTAAACTATCACTATCAAGATTTACTAACACAGGCATTTTTTCAATTTTTCTTCCAAATCCATTGTAGCATTCAATGGGTAGCTGTCCAAATCCTAAATACTTATTGCTTGCATCCAGTAAATATTTTTTATTATTAATTTCAAGTTCAGTAATTACATAATTAAATTGATATAAAATAGCTCTTATTTGATCTGGTTTTCCATAGCTTCTAGTACTTAAAATTACTGGGCTACTTTTAAATCCTAAATGATATAAAAAAGCAGTAAGTAATAAGTTTACATCCCCTACATCTCCAAGTTTTTCTTGCCAAATTTTTTTAGCATCTTTCGATAATGTAAAGCTTCTACTTCCATTGCAATTAAAGTTGTTTTTAAAGTAATTGAATACTTTGTTTGCTGCTTCCTCATCTTTACTATTTCCAATAATGGCTTTTGCTTCTGTTTCTATCCAGCTGTTTTTTTCTGCATCGAATATTTTGCCAAAGTCATCAGCATCTAACAATTTTTGTACGGTATTATACCAATCTTTAATAATTATGTTTCTATTGGTTTCGCTATAATTTATAGATTGCAAATGAAATTCAATTCCAGATAAATAGTTTCTTATACTGCTTGTAAAACCTTCTTCTTTAAAGGCTTCAATATCTTTTCTTGCCCACAATGCCCAAGGTGCATTGCCACTTACAGTAAAATAGTCACTACCACGTAAGCCATTATCCTCAGTAATGTTATAACTTTTGTAAACGGATTTATTACTGTCTAATGTATATTTATTAAAGTAACCTTTTCTGTCTTGTATATAGTTAAAAATTGGAGGTATTGTTACTTGATATTCACTCCATATGGTTGGATAAATATCCTGAAAACGCCAACTACGCAAATCTCTAACATCTTTGGTTTTTATAGTATATGAATATTCAATTACACAGCCTTCCTTAATATTTGGTAAAGTAAATTTTTGTTCTTCAAAGCTTTTATTAATCTGCTCTTTAAGTACATCTTTTTTTACTTCTAAAATCGTTGTTTCTATTTTGCCATCAATCAAATTATATGTTGCTGCTTTTATATCATCCATCTGTTCGTTTATAGTATAATTGCCTTTATATAATCTTTCGTTAATGGTTGCTAAATCAAAGGCTGTTCGTTTTTTTATTAAAATTTTTTTATGTCGTTTAAATACTAAGTCAAACCAACCACTACTGTTTCCTACAAACTCAGTATTGCCAATATCAAATAAAATTACAGCAGCATCGTCATCGTTTAATATTGGCGAATTGGGTTTAAAATCTTCAAGTTTAACATCACCAAATTTTTCTTTTCTATAGTTTTGTGCAATACAAAAATTTAAAGAAATTAGTAAACATTGTAGCAGTAATAATCTTGTTATCATAAGTTGATTATTTTTACAATTATAAGAGAAAGATTAAACTAAAACAAAATAATTACCATTGTATTCTACTTCAAAAAAATCCCAATTTGTAAAATCTACAGCTACTCAGCATGGGTTTGATTTTTGTGGAATAGCTAAAGCCGAATTTTTAAATGATGATGCTAAAAAATTAGAAAACTGGCTTTCTAAAAAATATCAAGCAGGTATGCAATACATGGAAAATCATTTCGATAAAAGAGTAAATCCACAATTGTTAGTGCCAGGTGCAAAATCGGTTATTACAGTACTAAAAAATTATTATCCAGCAAAAGAAAGCGGCAATAAAATTAAAATAAGTAAGTATGCTTATGGAAAAGATTATCATTTAGTAATTAAAGATAATTTAAAAAAATATTATGCTGATTTGCAGCAACATTTAGGTAGTTTTAGTGCAAGAGGTTTTGTTGATAGTGCTCCAGTTTTAGAACGATCTTGGGCTGTAAAAAGTGGCTTAGGATGGGTTGGTAAAAACGGGAATTTTATAACCAAACAGCAGGGCTCTTTCTTTTTTATTGCTACCCTTATTGTAGATATTGAACTAGAGTATGATAATGAATTTGTAAAGGATTACTGTGGTACTTGCACTAAGTGTATTGATGAATGCCCAACAGAAGCTATTTTGCCAAATAAAGTAATTGATGCTAGTAAGTGCATTTCATATCATACCATAGAACTTAAAGATGCTTTTATTGCTAATGGTTTAAAAGGTAAATTCGATAACTGGATGTTTGGTTGTGATACTTGCCAAGATGTGTGCCCTTGGAATAGGTTTAGCAAGCCAAATTCTGAACAAGAGTTTAAGCCAAAAACAGAAATTTTTAATTTTAATGAAACGGATTGGTTACAACTTACGGAAGAAAATTTTGCAAACCTATTTAAGGACTCTCCTTTAAAAAGAACTAAGTTGCAAGGCATTCAACGAAACATAAAATTTTTGACGGAAGAAAATTTTTAATCATTATTATAAAGATGATCTAATTATAATATCGCAAGGGTTATGAATTTGAATGTTTTGTTGTTGCAATATCATATTAGCCATTGTTTCTCCCATTTTTTTAAAATTGGTAGATATGGTTGTGATACCCTTTTCTACAATCTTTTTTAAGGATGTATCGTTGTAAGAAATAATGCCATATTCCTTTTTTAATTGAAATTTTTTAAGATGAGCAGATTCTATAAGCTCTACTAAATCGTCATCTTTTACCACAATAAATGCACAATCTTTTTGTAAAATAAATTCTGAGAAAGTAGAAACAACTTCACAACTAATAGTTTTAGTTTTTGCAAATTTTTCAAAGCCTTTTACCATTCCAGTGGGCTCTTTTTCTCCAGGAAAAATAAGATATAGTTTCTTGTATTTTATTAAAAGTTCTTGCACTTTTAATAATGATTGATAGATGTCTTTTTCAAAGTCTTGATGCACCGATGCATATTTATTCCAAATTGGTCGTGTTTGGTCTAGCAAGTAAACTTCATTTTTGTTTAACTTGCTTATGGCTTCTGGAGCAAATTTTAAATTTGATGGCATTATAACATAATGAGAATAGTTGCCATTTGCTTCTTCAATTAAAGCTTTAAAAACTTTATGGTTAAAGTGATGAAAATAAACATCTACAAACACTTGTTTACCCAAATGGTTTATTAGGGATAAATACAAATCTTGCTTAAAAGCATTAAACTCATCAAATAATACAAATATTCTTTTTTGTGTTTCTACTTGGTAGCTTTTTATAAAATAGCCTTTGCCAGCTACGCTTTGCACAATGCCTCGTTTTTTTAAAGTATCATATGCTTGTAATACAGTATCTCTGGATACTTGATATTGTAAGCAACATTTATTTACGCTAGGCAATTTTTGCCCATAGTTTTTGGTTTTTGCAACTATTGATTTTTCTAAAGCATTTACAATTTGCAAATATTTTGGCACTTCATTTTTCGATAACATAAAATTTAAACTGGTAGGCAATATACAAAAAACTGGTGGGTACTGGTATGTTTGTAAATTTATTTTTTTCTAAATTTGGAACATGCTTGCAAAAATGCTTTTAAATGAAAGCCCAAAAATTGTTGGGCAATTAACTAACGGAACTCCCGTTTATTGTTATTCTATCAGAAATTCCAAAGGGATGTGTTTAAATGTTCTCAATTATGGTGCTACAGTAACTAACTTATTTGTACCAGTAGATAATGGCACTTCTGATGTTGTTCTAGGATTTAATAGTTTAGAAGATTATGTAAATTCATTCGAAATTGGAGGCTCTCCTTATTTTGGTGCAATAGTTGGTAGAGTAGCTGGAAGAATTGCAAACGCACAGTTTAGCTTGAATGATTTTCCCATTTCTTTAAATGCCAATTTTGGCAAACATCAATTGCATGGTGGTTTCGAAGGGTTTAGTCAAAAAATTTGGGAAGTAAAAAGTATTGCACCCAATAAAATTACATTTTACTATTTAAGTAAGCATGGCGAAGAAGGCTATCCTGGTAATTTACAAACAAACCTTACTTACGAAATTACTGAAGATAATTCCTGGAACATAACAATTGAAGCAATTTGCGATGCCGATACTACTGTAAATTTTACACAACATACATATTTTAATTTAGACGATAAGTCAAATGATTTAAGTAATCATAAACTAAGATTACAAGCTACACAATTTGTAGAAACCAATGACATGATACCAACAGGAAATTTTGTAGAGGTAGAAAATACTAATTTCAATTTTAATGAGTTTGCTAAGGTGCCTACTTCAATAGACACTTCATTTGTAAATACTAACACCAATGAAAGTGTAGCATGTTTGCAGTGTAATTCAAACAGCTTACAACTTAAAGTTTATACAAATCAGCCAAGCACACATATATATGTAGGGGGAAGTGTAAATGAAACATTAGTAACAAAAAACTATAAAAACTATAATAGTTATAGTGGCATTTGTTTTGAAACACAATTTTTCCCAGATGCTGTTCATCATCCAAAGTTTCCTTCCATTATTTTAAAAAAAGATGAAATGTTTACCCATCAAACATCTTATCAGTTTTCAAGTATCTAGAATTAATTCATCATCATTTAAGTATTTAATTATGTCGCAAAAAATTGCAAATATCACAACACAACATTTTGAAAATGCGTTTAAAGCAAAAGCAGAATTGGTAGTACTTTCTCCTGGAAGAATAAACTTTATTGGGGAACATATAGATTATAACGATGGGTTTGTAATGCCTGCAGCTATTGATAAATATGTTTGTTTGGCTGTTAAAAAAACCAATAAGCAAACTGCAAGTATTATAGCTTTGGATATAAATGATAAAGTAGAAATAGATTTGAACGCTCCTTTAGTATCTACCAACAAAATTTGGGTAAATTACTTTGTAGGCATTCTTAGTCAAATGAAAAAAAAGTTGCCAAAAGGGGTGCAAGTAGTATTTGCTAGCAACTTGCCAATTGGTGCAGGATTATCTTCATCTGCTGCATTAACTTGTGGTTTTGCATTTGCGTTGAACAAGTTATTTGATTTAAAATATACCACTTTACAATTAGCAAAAATGGCTCAAAAAACCGAGCATAAGTTTGTTGGTGTAAAGTGTGGTATTATGGATCAGTATGCTAACTTATTTGGAAAAGAAAATTATTTTCTGCTATTGGATTGCTTAAGTTTTGAACATAAAGAAGTGAGTATAGAGCTTAATAATTATCAGGTTTTATTAATAGATAGTCAAGTAAAACATAGTTTATTAGCATCTGGCTACAACGATAGAAAAGCATTAGCACAAAAAGGTAAAACCTTTTTAATGGAAAGTTTTGAAGAAATAAAAACCTTTAGAGATGTTACCAAAAAGCATTTAGATTATCTTAAACAAAACCAATCAAAGGACATGTACGATTGTTGCAAGTTTGTTGTTGAAGAAATAGACAGAGTTCAAAAAACTGTTAAAGCACTTAGCAAAAATGAATTAGAAAAAGTTGGAAAATACCTTTATCAAACACACCAAGGTTTAAGTAAATTATATCATGTAAGTTGTGATGAGCTTGATTTTTTGGTAGCACAAGCAAAACAATATCCTGCAGTGCTAGGTGCTAGAATGATGGGTGGTGGTTTTGGAGGTTGTATGATTATGATAATTGAAAAAACAGCCGTAAAATCATTTACAGAAAATGTACTAAAAAGTTATAAAGAAAAGTTTGGAATTAAGGGTAAAGCTATTCAATTAAAAATTGCTCAAGGAACACATATTTATACACCCAAAAAATAATTTTAAAATGACTGCTTTTGATATTAAGCAACATGCTCATAGACGCTACAACCCTTTGCTTGATGAATGGATTTTAGTATCGCCACAACGTACTCAACGCCCTTGGCAAGGACAGCAAGAGACATCAGCACCTTTACCAAAGATTGAGTACGATGCCAGTTGTTATTTATGTCCTGGTAATACACGCTCAAATGGTGAAATAAATCCTAATTATGAGTCTTGCTTTGTTTTTAGCAATGATTTTCCTGCTTTTCAATCGCAAGAATTTGAAGCTCCAACTTCTGCAGATTTCTTTTTTAAAGCAAAACCCGAATTTGGCATAAATAAAGTAATCTGTTTTTCGCCCAACCACTCACTTACCCTGCCTTTGATGGAGCAAAAAGCCATCGAAGAAGTTGTAAAAACTTGGAAAAATGAATATGAAGAACTAAGCAAACATCCTAGTATTAATTATATACAAATTTTTGAGAATAAAGGGTCGGTTATGGGTTGTAGTAATCCACACCCTCATGGGCAAATTTGGGCTCAAAGTTCTATACCTTCTTTAGTGCAACGTACACAAGATAATTTAAAAAGATATTATAGCCTTAATCAAAAAACGTTGCTTCAAGATTATTTGCAAAAAGAATTAGAGTTTGGAGAAAGAATTGTTTTTGAGAATGATTCGTTTGTAACCTTAGTTCCATTTTGGGCTACATGGCCTTTTGAAACAATGATACTAAGTAAAAAAGCCATCTCTTCTATTGCTCAATTTAACGAGCAAGAAATTGTTGATTTTGCAAGCATAATAAAGCATACAACAACTTTATATGATAATCTTTTTGAAACCTCATTTCCTTATAGTGCAGGCATCCATCAAGCTCCAACAGATGGTTTAAACCACGAAGAGTGGCATATACATTTTCATTTTTATCCCCCATTATTACGAAGTGCAAGCGTTAAAAAGTTTATGGTAGGATATGAAATGCTAGGAGAAGCACAAAGAGACATAACTGCTGAAAAAAGTGCTGAAGTTTTAAGGGGTTTATCAGCAATTCACTATTCAAAAAAAGAAAGTTGATTGCAATAGCCGATTGCTTTGATTTTTAATAGAATTTTTTTTCAAAGTGAACCTATCAACAGTAAGAAATGACTTTCTGAATTAATTAACAAGTCGAATTTTTGCTCAGTTTTAAAATTAATGAAACTTTTTTAGTAAATTTTTTTTAATATCAATTATGCCACAACACTCCTTATGGGGTGTTGTGGCATTAATAGGAAGATGTTTTTAACTTTATTAACAAACAACTTTCAAAAAATTATCCTAAATAAAACCTAATATTACACTTCAAAAAAAAGCCTAGTGGAAAATAAGCAACAGCTCAGTTTATTTAGTCTTACAATGATTGTAATTAGCCTTGTGATAGGCATGGGGATTTTTAAAACACCAGCTACAATTGCAGCAAAATCTGGTACTGAATTTATATTTTATTTGGCTTGGATTTTTGGAGGATGTGTAGCCATTTGTGGAGCACTAACATATGCTGAAATTGGTCAAAGAATGCCAGTAGTAGGTGCTTTTTATAAAGTTTTTGCTATTAGCTACCACCCTAGCATTGGTTTTACAGTAAATGCTTTGATTTTAATTAGTAATGCTGCTTCTTTAGCAGTGGTTGCTTTAATTGGAGCCGATTATGCAAGTGATTTGTTGTATGGAAAACCATCTGGGCAAGTATTTAATACTGTTGTGGCAGTAGTGCCCATTATCATTTTTTATGGTGTAAATATTTTGGGATTAAAAACCAGCAGTACAACTCAAAATATTCTAACAATAGTAAAAGTAGCTTTAGTGGTATTATTAATTTCTACAGTATTTAAAGGTGTTATAATTGAACCACATGGACATGATGCTACTAAACCAATTTATGAATACACAGGAAACAATACTTTGTTATTGTTAATGCTAAGTTTAGTTGCAGTTTCATTTACTTATGGGGGTTATCAGCAAAGTATAAATTTTGGAGGAGAACTAAAAAACACAAGAACCATGCAAAAAGGGGTAATTATTGGAATATTAATTGTAATTGCATTGTATCTTAGTATAAGCTATGCCTATGTACAGGTTATAGGTTTTGATAAAATGAAAAATGCTACAGCAATTGGAGCTTTACTATGTGAAGCTTGGTTTGGAAAAGCTGGGGGAAAGGTGTTTGATGCTTGCATGTTTTTAAGTGTTATGGCTTATGTAAATGTTATTTTAATGGCTAATCCAAGAGTAATGTTTGCAATGAGTAAGGATGGTGTTTTTCCTAAAGCTTTTTCTTATAAACATCCTAAAACAGGGGCTTTGGTGCCAAGCCTTACTGTATTTGCCATAGTTACTATTTTAGTAGTTTTAATTGGCAAAGAGGTTGATAACGTATTAACTTTTAGCATATTTTTAGATTGCTTTGGCATGACATTATCGGCAAGTACGCTTTTTATTATGCGAAAAAAACTATTGGGTGATGATTTAGTTGATAAAAATGTATTGTATAAAATTACCCCAATTTTGTCTGCCTTATTTGTATTGGCTTATTGTTTTGTTGCAATGGCTGTAATTATTGATAATATAGAAGCAGCCTTTACAGGTATTGGTTTGATGATTGTTTTTATGATATTGTATTTTGTATTTTATCACAAAAAAAGCAAGCAAATAGTTTAAAAAAATTTTAGCTTAGTTTAGAATTGTTTTGTCAATTAGTAAACTTCAAGAACACATTTTCAGAAGTTATTACTTTTATTTCAAAAAATAATTTGTAAGTATCAATAAATTTGCAGATTATAATCGCTCTTTTCTCTTTTTAAAAAATAAATAAATGAAAAATATTGCTGTAATTGGTGCCGGCACTATGGGCAACGGAATAGCTCATGTTTTTGCTCAACATGGATTTAAAGTAAACCTAATAGATGTTAGTGAAGTGCAGCTTCAAAAAGCTATTTCAACTATTACAAAAAATTTAGATAGGCAAGTAACAAAAGCTATTATAACAGAAGATTTAAAAGAAGCTACACTTAAAAACTTATCAACCCAAACAGAAATTGCTATTGGCGTTTCTAATGCAGATTTGGTGGTTGAAGCAGCAACTGAAAATGTACATCTTAAGTTAGAAATTTTTAAGCAAATTGATATAGCGGCTCCAGCTCAATGTATTTTGGCAAGCAACACTTCTTCTATTTCTATCACAAAAATTGCAGCTGCAACTAAAAGAGCAGATAAAGTTATTGGTATGCACTTTATGAACCCTGTACCAGTGATGAAATTGGTAGAAATTATCAATGGATATAGTACAGATAATAATGTTACCAATACAATTATTGAGCTAAGCAAGCAACTTGGGAAAGTTCCATGTGTTGTAAACGATTATCCTGGGTTTATTGCCAATAAAATTTTAATGCCCATGATAAACGAGGCTATTTGCAGTTTGTATGAAGGCATTGCTGGCGTTGAATCTATTGATAGCATTATGAAACTTGGAATGGCACATCCAATGGGGCCATTACAGTTGGCAGACTTTATTGGTTTAGATGTTTGTCTTAGTATCCTCAATGTACTATATCAAGGATATGGAAATACAAAATATGCACCATGTCCATTGCTTGTAAATATGGTTACAGCTGGCAAACTTGGAGTAAAGTCAGGAGAGGGTTTTTATGAGTATTCACAAGGTAACAAAGACTTAAAAGTAAGTAGTAGATTTAGCTAATGCAGTTTGTATTTTCTAAAATTTTATCATTTTTATATTATCCATTTAATTGGGTACTAATTATTTGTGTAATAGCTTTTTTTACAAGAAAAATTCTTTGGAAAAAACGACTATTTAAAATAGCATTGCTATTTTTCTTTTTCTTTAGTAATAAGTTTATTTACAATAAAATTTGTTTGGCGTATCAACCTAAACCAATAGATATACATACTTTTCCAGCATGTAATGTGGGTATTTTGCTTGGTGGAGTTGCAGGATACGATAAAGATAGTATTGGTTTTTTTAATCAATCGAGTGATAGATTTATCCAAACATTACAATTATACAAACTGGGTAAAATAAAGAAGATTATTGTATCTGGTGGCACTTCAAAAATTTTACATAAAGAAAAAGATGAAGCCAGTTATTTATACCAATCATTTATAAACTGTGGAGTGAATAAAAGTGATTTAATTATAGAAGATAAAGCAAGAAATACTGAAGAAAATATTATTTATTCAAAGCTAATTTTAGATAGTTTAGGTATTAACAATGGCATAGTAATTATAACATCAGCATTTCATGTGCCTAGAACAAATTATATTGCAAAAAAACATGGAATGAATAGCAGTTTAATTTTTCCTTGTAATTATATAGAAATAAATTCTTATTTGTCTTTCTCTGATTACTTTTTACCTAACATGAAAGCCATGAATGATTGGGCATTTTTAATAAAAGAATGGATTGGATTGGGGGTTTATTGGATAAAAGGTTAATGTTTTGAAATAAAAAAGGTCACCGTAAAGTGACCTTTTGATAAAACTTTTACCCCTTTCTTTTTTTCATTAGTTCAAGCTGCTCAGGAGTTAACAACTCTTTTACTTGACTTTTTTGATTTTGTAATAAGGCCTTTATTTGTTGATTTTGCTCTTGTTTTGTAAGTGCTGTATTATTTTTTATTTCTTCTACTTTTTGTTTAGTTGCTTGCTGTTGTGCTTTAAATTTAGTTACTTGTTCGTCAGATAAATTTAATTTGGTTTTCATTTTCTCGAAACGATTTTCTTGTTTTTCTAATCTATCTTTTTTGTGCTCTTGCTTTACTTGCTCTAATGTGTTTTTTTGCTCTGTTGTAAGTACATTTTGCACACTAGTTTTGCGTTGTTCTTGCAAAGCATTTAGTTGCTTTTTAGCATCACCTTGGGTTAGTGCATCGTTGCTTTTAATAGTTTGTGCCTGAGTTTTAAAATTGGTGTTAATGGTTTTAATTTGTGTTTTTTGGTTGTCACTTAAATTTAGTTTTGTGCCAATTTTGTGGGCTGCAACCGAGCCAGATTTTCTACCTTTTGGCGAACCATTTCTTTGGGCATCTACACTTGTTGTTGTTGCAATTGCTACAATTGCTAAGATGATAAACTTTTTCATAATTTTATTTTTTAATTGTTTAAGTAGTAGATGTAATTGTTTTCTTTTGGTTTAATTGAAAACAAAAAAAAGTAAAAACTAACTTTGATTTTAACATTTTCTTTTAAAAATATGGCATTAAAAAAGCCCCCAAAATGGAGGCTTTAAATTTGTTTTATCAAATAATTATAATGTACGTTTTACTTCTTCTTCTTCATAAGCAACAATGGTATCGCCTTGTTGCATATCACTAAAGTTTTTGAAAGTAATACCACATTCGTAACCATAGTTAACTTCTTTTACATCGTCTTTAAATCTTCTTAAACCAAGCAATTCTGCATATGCACCTTCTTGGCGTGGGAAAACTAAAATACCATCTCTAAATACTTTTATTTTATGGTCGCGTTTAATTTTTCCTTCAGTTACATAGCAGCCTGCAACAGTTGCTTTATCAAATTTAAACACTTCTCTAATTTCTACAGTAGCTACTTCTTTTTCTTGTACAGTAGGTTCTAATAACCCTTCCATTGCAGCTTTTATTTCTTCAATAGCTTTATAAATAATAGAGTATTGTTTAATTTGAACGCCTTCGTTTTCTGCTAGTTTATTTGCTTGAGAAGATGGACGAACATTAAAGCCAATTAAAATGGCATCAGATGCTGCTGCAAGTGATACATCAGCTTCACTAATTTGCCCTACAGCTTTTAATATAATTTTTACTGCTACTTCAGGTGTGCTAAGTTTTTGTAAACTATCGCTTAATGCCTCAACAGATCCATCCACATCACCCTTTATAATAATGTTTAGTTCTTTGAAATTACCCAAAGCCAAACGACGTCCAATTTCATCCAATGTAATATGCTTACGAGCTCTTAAGCCTTGTTCTCTTGAAATTTGTGCACGCTTAGTAGCAACTTCTTTTGCTTGAGCTTCATCATTATACACTTTAAATTTCTCACCAGCTTGGGGAGCACCATTTAAACCTAGTATTACTACAGGAGTACTCGGAGGAGCTACTTGAACTCGCTGGTTACGCTCGTTAAACATAGCTTTTACACGGCCATAATATTGACCACTCACAATTAAATCGCCTTGGCGTAAGGTTCCGTTTTGTACTAATATGGTAGCAACATATCCACGTCCTTTGTCTAAAGAAGCTTCAATTATTGTTCCTGTAGATTCTTTTTTAGGATTAGCTTTTAAGTCAAGCATTTCTGCTTCTAACAATATTTTCTCTAGTAATTCATCTACATGTAAACCTTGTTTAGCACTTAGTTCTTGGCTTTGATATTTACCACCCCAACTTTCTACAAGCAAATTCATTTGCGATAATTGCTCATATATTTTTTGAGGATTTGCTCCATCTTTATCAATTTTATTTACAGCAAAAATCATTGGTACATTAGCTGCTTGTGCATGGCTTATTGCTTCTTTTGTTTGTGGCATTACTGCATCGTCGGCTGCTACTACAATTACTGCAATATCTGTAACCTTTGCACCTCTTGCACGCATGGCAGTAAATGCTTCGTGACCAGGAGTATCTAAGAAAGTGATATGCTTTTCTGATTTAGGAACTGTAACTTCATAAGCTCCTATGTGTTGAGTAATACCTCCAGCTTCGCCAGCTACTACATTGGCTCTTCTAATAAAATCTAGTAAAGAGGTTTTACCATGGTCAACGTGTCCCATTATTGTAACAATTGGGGCACGAGGGGTAAGGTTTTCTTCATCATCTATTTCGTCATCATCTTCTTCAATATCTTCTACACTAGTAAATTCAACTTCAAAATTAAATTCGCTAGCAACCAATTCAATTACCTCGGCATCTAAACGTTGGTTTATACTTACCATTATTCCAAGTCCCATACACTTGCTAATAACATCTGCAAAACTTACATCCATAAGGTTTGCCAACTCACTAACAGTTACAAATTCTGTAACTTGTAGTTTGTTGTCTTGCATGTCATTATCAGCAGCTTCTGCAGCTTCTCTACGCTTGTCTCTACGGTTTTTTGCTTTTATATTTTTGCCTCTACCTGTATTTCCTGCAAGCCTAGCTTGGGTTTCTCTAATTTTATCTTGAATTTCTTTTTTGTCTATTTCTTTATCATCTCTTCTGTTGTCACCTGGACGATTGTTGTTGTTATTTCTGTTAGCACCTTGTCCACCTCTATTAAATCCTCCTCCTTGATTGTTTCTATTTGGACCTTGTCCACCACCTCTGTTAAAACCACCACCTCCTTGTTGATTGTTGTTTCGATTGAAACCACCACCACCTTGTTGATTATTGTTGTTGTTATTATTATTACCTCTTAAATCAACGTGTTGGATATTTGTACCTTTTTTATCAATAGGTGTACGTTTTCTTTTTTGAGCATCATTGTTGTTGGTACGATTGTTAAAACCTGGTTTTGGACGTGTATCGTTATCAACTGGAAGCTGTATTTTGCCTAAAATCTTTGGTCCAGTTAATTTTTCAACTTCAATATTTTCGATAGTTGCTGGTTGGTCTACCTGAGGTGTTGGTTGTTGTGGCAGTTCAACTGGTTTTGGAGGTTCAGGTGCTTTAGCAGGCTCAGGAACAATAGCTTTTGGAGCCTCTGTTTTTGGTTTTGTTGCTGGTTTAGCTGCACCTTTTTTTGGTTTTGTGCTATTGTCAATTGCACTTAAATCAATTTTATCTAAGATTTTTGGCCCTTCTAATTCAGGAGCATCAATTCTTGAAATTACTGGTGTAATTGGTGCTTCAGGAGTTACTTCAATTGGTTGTTGAGTAGCTTGTTCAACAATGGTTTCTACAATTGGTTCAGGTTTTGGAGCCTCTTCTACAATTGTAAGCTTTACTTCTGGTTTTTCTACTCTAAAGATTTCTGTTTCTGCAGGTGTAGGTATAGTTGTTGACTCATCAACCACCTCTGGTTTTGCTGCTGCAGTATTTTTTAGAGTTTCTTTTTTGGCAATAGATATGTCCTCTTCGTCTTTACGTTTACGAAGGTCACCTACAGCAGATTTAGGAATCTCAATTGCATCGGCTTTTCCTTTAGCTGCTTTATCGCTGCTAAATTCTGCCTGTAATGCATAATACTGAGGCTCAGTAAGCTTTGCAGTTTCCTTAAGGTCGTCTTTATTAAAGCCTTTTTTTACCAAAAAATCTATTAGGGTATCTCTCCCAATGTTAAATTCTTTGGCGGCTGCTAACAACCTTGGTAATTTTAATTCACTCATTCAGTGTTATTTTCACCCACAGGGGTGTGATTTATTTTTGTTTTGATATACTTTTTTTGGCAAGCAAAGTATAGCAATTATTCCTCTTCTTTGGCACGTGCCATTTCTTCTTCTAAAATTCTACGAACTTCTACAATAGTTTCTTTTTCCAAATCTGTTCTACGCTCTAATTCTGAATCACTCAATTTTAATACACTTTTTGCTGTATCACAACCTACTCGTTTAAATTCGTCTATTATCCATTGATCAATTTCATCGGCAAATTCATCTAAATCAAAATCAAATTCTTCAACTTGTTCTTCATCTTCTCTATATACATCAATTTC
>JBMLOQ010000081.1:0-12251 GCA_049242885.1 Chitinophagaceae bacterium | reverse complement strand
TCTTTTAAAAAATCAAAAAAATGAAATTAAAAATAACAGCAAAAGAACTAAGGGCAATTGGATTTCCTGAAAGCCCAATTATTCCAGTTGTAATGAGTACAATGGAAAAGAATTATAAACATGAAAAAAAGGAGGTTGTAATGGAGTTGTTACAAAAAATATTGGCTAGTCCAATTGAGTATAAAAATGATGCTATTTTAGGGATTATAGCAGAAAGATTGTTGCCAAAAGAGGATAAAGAGGGAGCTTCTATTTCTTTAAATAACGAAGGAGTTGCATTTAGTATTTATGGTAAAGAGCATATTGAAGAAGGTGCTTTGCACCAAATGTATACTGCAGCAAAGTTACCAATTAGTGTAGCTGGAGCTTTAATGCCAGATGCTCACCATGGGTATGGATTGCCAATAGGAGGCGTTTTAGCCACTAAAAATGCTATCATACCTTATGGTGTTGGTGTAGATATTGGTTGCAGAATGTGTTTGAGTATTTTTGATGTAGATGTTAAAGACTTAATACAAAAAGAAAGCTTTTTTGTAAGAGAACTAGGCGAAGCAACTTTGTTTGGGAGTGGAGCCCAATTTAAGCAAGCAGAAAATCATGAAGTAATGGAAAATAAACTTTTCCAAGAAATTGATTTACTTAAAAGTTTGCATGGAAGGGCTTGGCGTCAATTAGGTTCTAGTGGAAGTGGTAATCACTTTGTAGAGTTTGGTATTGTTACTATCGCAGAAAAAGATGAAACTTTAGGTGTAGATGTTGGAACTTATGTAGGGCTTTTATCACATTCTGGCTCTAGGGCATTAGGTGCAAATATTGCTAATCATTATACCAAAATTGCTATAAGTAAACGACGTTTACCTCAAGAAGCAAAAAATTTGGCTTGGCTAAATTTAAACGAGCAAGAAGGTATGGAATATTGGCTAGCCATGAATTTGGCTGGTGATTATGCAAGTGCTTGTCATCATATTATACATCAAAAAATAGCAAAGCAAATAGGGCGTAAGCCAATAAAAATGGTAGAAAATCATCACAATTTTGCTTGGAAAGAAATGTATAATAATGAGGAAGTTATAGTACACCGAAAAGGTGCTACACCAGCTGGTAAAAATGTATTAGGTATCATTCCTGGCTCTATGACAGCAAATGGTTTTATTGTTAAAGGCTTAGGTGTTGAAGCATCCATAAACAGTGCTTCCCATGGTGCAGGAAGGCAAATGAGTAGAAGCAAAGCTTTACAAAATATCACCCATGCATCTTTAAAAGAAGAGTTGCAAAAGCATGGTGTAAAATTGTTGGGTGGAGGGTTAGATGAAGCTCCTTTTGCTTACAAAAACATAAACACGGTAATGCAAGCTCAGCAAAACTTGGTAAGTATTGTAGGGAAATTTACACCAAAAATTGTAAAAATGTGTGGGGCCGAAACCAACCAATGGCGTAAACCAAAAACTCAAAAAACCGAAATAGAAGGTGAATAAGCAAAAACCCTTGATAAGAAATTTATCAAGGGTTTTTTGTTTTATAAAATGTTATTTTATATTTCTTATAGAAACGTCATCTTTCAACTAAATATTTAGCTTTCGTTTCCTGCTTTTCGTTTCAAGTCCTCTCCGCCACAGCGGATGTGGGCTTTTCACTTCAATCAGGGTTAGTTTCAACAGTAGTAATTCTATTTAGCTGAACCATAAACTGATGTTCTTAAAACTAGAAATAAATTTAAATATCAAATGGTTACTTTTGCACAATAATTATAAGATATGGAAGAGGGAAAACGCCAAAAGCAAGTAGCTGCTGTACTACTTGATGAAGTGAATATAATTTTTAGACGCTTAGGCTTAAATATGTTGATGGGTGGTATGGTAAGCATTTCTAAAATAAAAGTAACTCCAGATTTATTGGAAGCAAGAATTTATATCAGTTTTTTTAAAATTGAAGATACAAAAGCTGCTATGAAAATTATTGATCAAAAAGCTTGGGAAATTAAAAAAGAGTTGGCAACTAAAGTAGGTAAACAACTGCGTAGAATGCCAGTAATACATTATTTTGAAGATGATACGCTAGACTATGTTTTTAAAATGGAAGAAGTATTTAAAAAAATAAATGAAGATAAAAACTAGCCTAATTTAGTAATTAATAACAACCAAAATTTTATGTCTTACGAAGAAGTTATAGATCATTCTAATGTAGAAGAATTATACGAGCGAAAAGTTTTTGTGATTGATAAAGGGGAAGAACCTAAACGTATAGATAAATGGTTGCAAGCAAGAATAGTAAATGCTACTCGCAATAAAATTCAACAAAATATTGAGTTAGGTTTTCTTACAGTAAATGGTAAGGTTGTAAAAAGTAATTACAAAATTAAACCAAACGACGAAGTGGTTTTGCTAAGCTTTACCAATCCAGATTATACAGAAGTTTATCCTGAAGATATTCCTCTGAATATTGTTTTTGAAGATGAGCACGTACTAGTTGTAAACAAACCCTCAAACATGGTGGTGCATCCTGGAATTGGAAATTTTAGAGGCACATTACTTAATGGAGTTGCTTATTATTTAAAGCAACAAAACACAAATACCGATGAAGAAAGCCTTCAACGTTATGGCTTGGTGCATCGGATTGATAAAAATACTACTGGTTTATTGGTGTTGGCAAAAACAAATATTGCTGCTGTACATTTGGCAAAACAATTTTATAATCACACTGTAGTACGCAATTATGTAGCTCTTGTTTGGGGCGATGTGCTGCAAGATGAAGGTACTATTACAGGCAATATTTCAAGGCATTTGCAGTATAGAAAAATGTTTACCGTTTTTCCAGATGGTGATTATGGAAAACATGCTGTTACACATTACAAAGTATTAGAACGATTTTATTATACCACGTTGGTTCAATGTACTTTAGAAACTGGGCGTACACACCAAATTCGTGTGCATATGAAATATATTGGACACACCCTTTTTAACGATTGGGAATACGGCGGCGAAAAAATTTTAAAAGGCACAGTTTATACCAAATACAAACAATTTGTTGACAACTGTTTTGAAATTTGCCCAAGGGTAGCTTTGCATGCAAGAACTTTAGGTTTTGTGCATCCAGTAACAGGGAAAGATATGTTTTTTGAATGTCCGCTTCCACCAGATATGACCAATGTAATTGATAAATGGAGAGGGTATAAAGACATTGCAAAAAAAAGAAGCGAAGGTGGGCAATAAAGATTATTAATTGATAGAAAATAGCAGCCATAAGCTGCTATTTTTTTTTGATACTACTGCCTTATAGTTAAACATAGGATTTTATTGTGATTGCTGCTTTGAATATTTGGTTTACACAGACATTTTTAATGTTGGTGATTTTTTAGATTCTATTTTCAAGTTAGATTCATTATAATAAAATATTTCCCATTGATTATTATTGTATTCCAAAGAGGTTAAATTCTCAATCCAGTCCCCACTATTTAGGTAGATAGTTTTACCCTTTTCTGTTACAATTTCTTTTTGTTGGGGTTGATGTATATGGCCACAAATTACATAATCGTATTTTTGTTCAATAGCAAGTGTAGCAGCTGTTTGCTCAAAATTATTTATATAGCTTACAGCTTTTTTTATTCCATTTTTTACTTTTTTGGATAAGCTCATTTTTTCTTTTCCAAAAAATCGTAATGTGGTGTTTACAAGTTTATTAAATAGTATAAGTAAATCGTATCCATAGCCACCAAGTTTTGCTATTATTTTCATACTACCTTTTGTAGTATTATCAAAAATATCTCCATGGAAAAACCAACATTTTTTGTTGTCAATTTCTACAACTAAATTGTTTACAATGGAAAAATTACTTAAATCAAAATCAGTAAAACTTCTTAAAAATTCGTCATGGTTTCCTGTAATGTAATCTATTTTGCAACCAAAAGCCATAAGCTTTACTACTTCTTTAAGTATCAGTAAGTGTGTAGTGGGAAAATATCTTTTTGAGAATTGCCAACCATCAATAAAGTCGCCATTTAAAATTAAGTGCTTTGGATTTATTGATTGTAAATAGTGTAGAAGTTCTTTGGCATTGCAGCCATAAGTACCTAAATGAACATCGCTAATAACTACAATATCAACCAAGCGTTTTTGCATGATAAACAGTTTTAGAAGTATAATGGATTAATTGCTAAATCATTCTATCTAGGATGTACAAGTTCTAATGTTTGAGCAGGTGCCAATGTTTTTCCTGAAAGTAAATCTTTAAATATTTTTTGATATTTTTTGTTTACTTTCCAAAATCCTAATGCTTTGTATCTTCTTGAAGATGTATTTATTGTAAGAGATGATGAATAGCTTACAAATCCATATTTGCTTAGCTTTATAGCAATATCAATATCATCTCCATAGAAAGTAAGATTGGTATTAAAACCACCAATTAAATTTAGTAAATAGCTACTCATAAAAGCATTGCCCCCAATAAGTATTGCTCCTTTATTTCTCCATTGTATAATTCTGTTAACCAATTTAAAAATAAGTAACTGAGAAATTAAAGAGAAAATTCTCAAGAAAATGTTTGCATCGTAGTAGTAATAAGCACCTGTAGCAGCACTAGTGTTTATTTTTTGTAATTGTTGTACTCCTTTTTCAATCCAATAAAAATTGGGTACACAATCAGCATCTAGCAAAGCAATTATATCTCCAGTTGCTGCTCTTCTGCCAGTTTCTCTTGCATAATTTGTACCTTGTCTCGTTTCAATTAAGTAGATGATGGAAATTGAAGTAGGTGTAGTTTTTAAAAAATAGTTAATTAATTTTTCGGTAGCATCGGTACTATTATTGTTTACAATAATAACTTCATAGTGTTTGTAAGATTGAGAAACAATGGCACTTAGTGTTTTGTAAATATATTTTTCTTCATTGAATGCAGGAATTACAACAGATACTTTGGGTTTTGCAGTGTCAAATATCATGCTTTGAAATTTTTACAAACAAACACTTTTAGTGTAACCTTAATGTTAAATAGGGATTAAGCAACTGTTAAGGTTTTATTATGCCAATGTTAACTAGCAGTAATTTTTCCATTATTATAGGGTTAAAACATTGTGAGGGTTAAATCCAAATTACTCTTTTTCTTCCCCTCTATCAAAAGTAGTTTTAATGTAATCTTTAAACACATTGGCATCTCCAAGTTCATGTTCCATATCGCTTAACTCATGTTCTAAAGCTTTAGTACTTATTTGTATTTCTAAAATACTTATAACCATGCTTGTCATTAAAAAAAACATGCCAATTGCAAAAAACCAATGTGCTGGTGTTTGTTTGCCAATAAATATTAAGTACATACAAATCATACACACCAAAAAACTACTAACACCAAATACTTGCATGGTACGTATCATGGTAAGTCTTGTTCTAAGGTTTTGTATTTGTTTTACTATTATTGATCGACTTTCTACTTCTTTATTGTATCTATCGTGCAGGTTTCTTATAAGGTTTGCCAATGCTAAAAATCTATTACTGTACGATAGCATTAAAAAGGTAATGGCAGGAAACAAAAGGGCGGGTGTGTTTATAGAAATTTCCATTTAATTTTTTTATTCGTCTTTTAATAAATCTGGTCTTCTTTCTTGGGTTCGTTTTAATGCTTGCTCGTATCTCCAATCATCAATAAGTTTAGGATTGCCCGATAATAATATTTCTGGCACTTCTAAACCTTTAAAATTAGCTGGTCTTGTATAAACAGGTGGTGCAAGTAAGTTGTCTTGAAACGAGTCTGTAAGTGCAGAAGTTTCATCATTAAGCACTCCTGGAATTAATCTTCCAATGGCATCAACAATAATGGCAGCTGGCAATTCTCCTCCACTTAGCACAAAATCTCCTACACTAATTTCATGGGTTACATACAAATCCCTAATTCGTTGATCAATGCCTTTATAGTGACCACAAATTATAAGTATGTTTTGTAGCATACTTAAATTGTTGGCAGCTTTTTGGTTAAATGTTTCACCGTCTGGAGTTGTATAAATTATTGCATCAAACTTTTTATTAAGTTGTAATTCTTCGATAGCATTTGCCAAAGGCTCACACATTATTACCATACCTGCACCACTACCATATTGGTAATCATCTATTTGATTGTGCTTGTTGATAGACCATTTACGAATATTGTGAATGGAAATGGTTAGTAAGTTTTTTTCAGCAGCACGTTTTAGAATGCTATGGCTAAAAGGACTTTCTAGCAATGCAGGAACTGCAGTTAAAATATCAATGTGCATGGCACAAAGGTAATGGTGTATTAGTTATTTACTAAAAATGTAATGGCTTGGCGTTTTCTTGATTTTACAACTCTTCCATTTTGAAAAGCAGGTGTCCATTTTGGTGATAATTTCATTACCCTTATTACTTCAGCACCTAATGCTGGATGTACTTCATTTTCATTAGAATAACTAATTTCGGATAATTCTCCATTTTTATCAACTGTAAATTGGGCATATACGGTTTGTTTTACAAATTGTTGACCTTTAGGAATTACAAGATATTTTGCAGCCAAATTGGATTTTAAATTTTTTTGTAAAAATTTAACCCATGCTTGTTGACCTCCTTCAAAATAAGATTCTATTTGAACAGATGCATAAAGAGAATCTTTTGTGGCGTTTAAGTTTGTTAAGCTATCTTTAGAATTTTGAGCATTTAATTGTGTAGCTATAATTACTAAGGCAATAGTAAATATTTTTTTCATTTTATTTAATATGTTAGTCTGTAAAATCATCCAAATCTCTTCTTTGTTTCTTTGTTGGACGACCTACTTTGCTTTGCCTTTTTCCTGTGTTAAAAGATGGGGCATGAAATACAATAGCAGTTTCGTCTGATGCTGGTGTAATATCTGTATAATACTTTATGGCTTCACTGTATTGTACTCTTTTGCTTAGTAAAGCAACAACTTTTATCACCCATTTTCTCGCCTCAGCTTTTACCTCATATTCATCTCCAATATTAACAGCTTTGCTTGCTTTTATAGCTGTATCATTGCATTTTACTTTGCCTTTGTCACAGGCATCAGCAGCTTGACTTCTCGTTTTAAAAAGCCTAATTGCCCAAAGGTATTTATCAATTCTAAGTTTCTCGTCTGAAGCTTTCATTATGAATTAAAACTATTGCATTTGTTTAATCAACTCTGTAAATAATTGTATTCTTTCGTAGTTTACAGCATAGTAAATAAATTTTCCTTTACGAGTTGTTTTTACAAAACCTGCTCTTCGTAAGGCAGCTAAGTGTTGTGATACTACAGATTGTTCTATCCTAAGTTTTATAAAAATATCGGTAACTGTGATACCTTTATTTTCATCTAAAATTTGTAAAAGTTGTAATCTTAATTTATGATTGATAGCTCTTAAATTTATTAGAGCTTTTTTGGTTTGAATTGTGTGTATAGCAACGGGTATTTGATTGCTATTTAATTCAATGATTTGATTAGGGTTCATGTTATTTAGGTTTGAGGTAAAAGTAAATTTATTCCATCAATTATTTTTTATTGTTTTATAATTTTGGCAGTTGTATAGAATTCTTTTAAATAGTTTGGTGTAGCATATGCCACATTTTCAAACACATTATTTTTATATTTTGATTGACTAATTTTATTTGCAAATGCAGCGTTGTAAACAGTTGTAGAAAAAATGGCATTGCTATGGTGAATTATATTTTTTGCTTTTAGTGAACCACTTCCTGAAAAGATAATTTTATCTTTTTTTAATAATTTTTCGAAACTATTTTCCTCTAAAATCATAGCAGATGGTAAAATCTGGGGTTCTAAATTGCTATTATAGATGGCCGTAAAAACTTCCATTCTTCTAGCATCAATCATGGGGCAATGTAATGCTTCTTTGTTTTCTGCAATAGTAGCTGTAGCCATTACCTCTAATGTATTTAAAGTAATTAATGGTTTATTTAAAGCAAAACATAATCCTTTTGCACTTGCCAATCCAACCCTTAATCCTGTATAGCTTCCTGGTCCATTTGTTACTGCTATAGCATCTAGCTGTTGAAGTGAAATGCCACTATTGTTAATTATTTTTTCAATTGCTGGTTGCAAAAAACTAGCATGTTCGTTTTGAATAGTATTGCTTTCTAAAGCCAATACCATTTCTTTATTGCAAAGTGCAACTGAGGCATTTTCTGTTGCAGTGTCTATATTTAATATTAATGCCAATGGATTTCTTTTGTGCAAATAAATGAATGGAATAATTCAAAAAAAAAGTAATTGTGTATTTCGTAAATTTAAGTAAAGATTTATCAAAATATTTGCTTATAATTTTAAAAAAGATGGAAGCTGCTACAATTAGCAAAACTACTTTAGTAATTGGTGCATCCGATAATGAAGAAAGATATAGTAATATGGCTGTAAAGCTGCTAAAGTATTATAATCATCACGTGCTTGCAGTAGGTAATAAAGAAACTTCAATTGATAATGTTGAAGTTAAAAAGGGAACACCAGCATTTGAAAACGTACATACCATTACTTTATACCTTTCATCAAAAAATCAAGAGCCTCTTTATGATTATATTTTAAGTTTACATCCTAAAAGAATAATTTTTAATCCAGGTACAGAGAATGATGTTTTGGCAAGTTTGGCGAGTGAAAAAGGCATTGAAACGATAGAAGCTTGTACTTTAGTAATGCTTAAAACTAATCAGTTTTAGAGATAGCTATTTTAAATTTAAAATTGCAGCATCAAAATTTATATTTGCTGCCAATGACTTCTCAAAATAAAATAAGTAAAATTATAATTGTTGGCCCAGCACATCCTTTGCGTGGCGGTGGAATGAGTACTTTTAATGAAAGACTTTGCAAGCAACTAATTGATGAAGGAAATAATGCAAGTATTTATACTTTTAGTTTGCAGTACCCCAATTTTTTATTTCCAGGAAAATCACAATACTCAAACGAGGAAGCCCCAGAAGGCATACCAATAAAGGTTTGTATAAATTCAATTAATCCATTTAATTGGATTAAAATTGGATGGGAGTTAAAAAATTTAAAACCAGATATTATAATTGTGCGTTACTGGCTGCCATTTATGGGGCCATGTTTAGGTACAATTCTTCGAATTGTTAGATGGAATAAACTTACCAAAATAATTTGTATAGCCGATAATATTGTGCCACACGAAAAAAGATTAGGTGATACAATTTTTACAAAGTATTTCATAAAGCCAATTCACGCTTTTTTAACCATGAGCGATAAGGTTATGAACGATTTAAAGCAATTTACTCAAAAACCATCCAAACAAGTTGTTCATCCATTGTACGATAATTTTGGAATTATAATCGAGAAATCAATTGCAAGAAAAAACTTGAATTTACCCATTGATGATAAAATTATTTTGTTTTTTGGATTCATAAGAAATTACAAAGGATTGGATATTTTGATTGATGCAATGCGATACATACAAACTACTCAAAACTATAATATTAAATTATTAATAGCTGGTGAGTTTTATGAAAACGAAGAAAAATATAAGGAACTTATTAATGGCATCCCCAATCCTGAAAACATTATTTTGCATAATAATTTTATACCTAATAGTATGGTGCAAAATTATTTGTGTGCAGCCGATTTTGTAATACAGCCCTATAAAAATGCAACACAAAGTGGAGTTACTCCATTAGCTTATCACTTTAATAAACCCATGTTAGTAACCAATGTAGGTGGCTTACCACAAATGGTACCTCATTTAAAAACAGGTATAGTAGTTGAGCCTTTTGTGCAAAGTATTGCAAATGGTATTGAAGAACTTTATAATAAAGGTGAAGCTTATTTTTTGCCTCATATTGTAGAAGAAAAGAAAAAATATAGTTGGCAACAATTTACTAAATCCCTTTTAAATATTGCTAATGAAGTATAAAGCAAAAGCACCATTGCGTTTAGGTTTGGCTGGAGGTGGAACAGATGTAAGCCCTTATAGCGACTTGTATGGAGGAGCTATTGTAAATGCTACCATTTCGTTGTATGCTCATTGTGAAATTACATCAACAAATACAAATAAGATTATTGTAAAAGCACATCATACCAGTAATGTCTTTTGCTATGAAAATACAAAGCAGTTGCCAATTGATGGTTGTTTGGATTTAGCTAAAGGCGTATATAATTGTTTGCAAAAAGATTATGAATTTGAGCATGCTGGATTACAAATAAGCACTAGTGTAGATGCCCCAATAGGTAGTGGTTTAGGTACTTCTAGCACTTTGGTGGTTGCTATTTTAGGTGCATTTGTAAAAATGTTAAATTTAAAGTTTACACAACACAATTTGGCTTTATATGCTTATAATATTGAAAGAAATTATTTAAAATTTGCTGGAGGAAAACAAGATCAATATACAGCTGTTTTTGGTGGAATTAATTTTATGCAATTTTTTGATAAGGATAAAGCCTTAATTGAAAGATTGGAAGTTAAAGAGCAAAAACTCTTGCAACTTCAACAAAATTTGCTGCTTTATTATACTCAAAGTACAAGAGATAGTGGGTTAATAATTGAGGAGCAACAACAAAATGTAATTCAAAAAAAAGAAGCAAGTATAGAAGCAATGCATCAGCTTAAAAAGCAAGCCTTTGAAATGAAAGCAATTTTTGCAAAAGATGAAATAGATGCTGTTGGAAATTTGTTAGATTTTGGATTTACATATAAACAAAAAATGGCTAGTAATATCACCAATGTAACAATAGACAACTTGTATAAAACTGCATTAAATGCAGGTGCTACTGGAGGAAAAATAAGTGGTGCTGGTGGTGGCGGATTTATGTTTTTTTACTGTCCAAATAATACAAAAGCTAAGGTAATACAAGCATTACAGCAAATTGGAGGTAATCAGCAAGATTACAGTTTTGTTAATCAAGGTCTTATCAGTTGGGTTGAAGAAATTTAATCTATATACCCATTTAATTGTTATTTAAATTTAAATATCAAATTTTCTGATAAACTAAGTAATCATTTGCCATTAATTCAAAAGTTTCAGTTCCAGTAAAATTAAATTCTAAGCTTGAAAATACATTAATAAAATTTCCTTGAAGCCACTCATGTTTTACCTGAAGCTTTACAGCATCATGGTTTGATAAATTTAAAATTACCAATACTGTTTCGTTTTCATATTTTCTTAAAAATGCCATTACATAGTCTTGTGTAGTAGGCAAGTTAAAAGTTTCGCCAAGGCTAACAGCCTTGGTTTTATGTACATATGAAAGCGTAGTATAAAAGTTTTCTAAGGGTAAATTATAATGCCATTCAATAATATCTTTATCAAAAAATTTCAGTCTTTTGTTATTAGCTGTTTCTTGACCACTATAAATTAAGGGTACACCATTCCATGTAAAACTAAATACAGCTAAGGCTTTTGCTTTAGTGCTATATTTTTCATATTCTGTGCCATTCCAGCTATTTTCATCATGGTTGCTAGTGAATAATAATTTTTTTGCTCCTTGTGGATATTGACTATAACCATGTAAAAGATTATAAATGTGATGTATGTTGGTTTGATGTTTTGCATAGCTATCCCAACCATGCATTAATGCCCAAGCATAAGTAGTATCAAAGGCTTTGTGGTACTCCGTTTCTTCACATTCTGCCAACCAGTATAGCTGTTTTAAAGTATCGCAAGCGGTTCGTGCTTTAATCCAAAAATCAAGTGGTACTAGGTGTGCCATATCACATCTAAAACCATCTATATTGCATTCTTTAATCCAAAACTGCATAGCTGCAATCATGGCATTTTGCATGGCTATATTTTTATAGTTTAAGTCAATTACATCGTGCCATCCATTGCGTTCTGTAAAATTTCCTGCATCATCCAAAATATAAAAATCTTTGTTAGTGGTTGTCCATTCATGATCGGCACCTGTATGATTTGCCACCCAATCAATAATAACTTTCATCTCTAATTTATGAGCTTGGCTTACTAAATCTTTAAAGTCTTGAAGGGTTCCAAATTCAGGATTAATTGCAGTGTAGCTGCTACAAGCATAGTAGCTACCCAAACTGCCTTGTCTAAGTTTAAAACTTATTGGTGTAATTGGCATAAGCCAAATTATGGATATGCCCATTTTTTGCAGTCGGGGTAATTGCTTTTCAAAAGCTTTAAAAGTGCCTTCGGTGCTATATTGTCTAATGTTTGCTTCGTACATTACAGCATTAGTTGCCCAAGAAACTGTAGGAAAAATAGTTGCCATTGCTTACTTATTTTGATGTTGTAAAAGTATTGTTAAAGGTTTTACAACATGCAACATAACAAAATAATAGG
>JBMLOQ010000080.1:0-10825 GCA_049242885.1 Chitinophagaceae bacterium | reverse complement strand
GCAACTTTACCAGCAATTAATTGCTCTGGTGTAGTTAAAGCTCCTTTTACAAAATCCTTGCTGCTTATCGCAACTACACTACCTGTTAAATCTTTCTTTTTGGCTGTTCCGTAACCAATTACTACAACTTCATTTAAATTTTCGCCAGTTCCAGCTTTTAAACTCATGTCCAAAATACCATTTGCCGGCACTTGCATTTCGCTAGTTGTAGATCCAACCGAGCTAAATTGTAAAATTGCATTTGCAGGTGCTTTAATGCTATAAGTACCATCGGTCTTAGTAGCACCTAAAGATTTTCCACCTTTAATTTTAATGGTTACCCCACTTAATGGAGCTCCATTATCATCTGTAACCTTACCGGTTACTACTTTATCTTGTGCCATAGATTGTATGGCAAATGCCATAAATCCTATGAGCAGTACAAGAATTTTTCGCATGTTCATAAATGTTCTTTTTTTGTTTTAGTTGTTCTTATAAATAAATATCAAAAGCAGTTAATATTTTTTGAGCCTAGTTTAAGACAATTTATTGTTTAAATTAGATGCACCATTTTTACATTATTGTAAACTTTTTTGTTTGTTTTTTTCCGTTTACATCTATCTGTAGCAAATATGTACCTCCACTAATTGTTGTTTTACTTAATTTCTCTTTTTCTATTGTTAAAACTTGTTGCCCTTTAGTTCTATATCCTTTAAACAAGTTGCTTATTACTCTACCACTAATATCCATCACCATAATATTTACATTCCCATTTTCGGGTAAATTATATTTTATATAAGATGATTGTTGTATAGGATTTGGGTGAATATTGATGTCTAAATCAATTAAATTATATCCTGGATTAAATATTGAAGTGGGGATGCTATTTACATTTTTATCTACAAAAACATAATAGTCTCCAGGAGCAAAAGTCATGTTGTGCGAATTTCCTGTAACTGTTATAAATGTATCTTTTAACGCATCGAACCATAATCCATTGGTAGGGAAAGGTACACTTTGTGTTGTTGCATTTACATCAAAATTGCCTACCACATTTATTCTCAAACCAGCATCATTTATTACCATTTGCTTAAATGTGCCACTAGCTAAAAAACCACCTGTACTCGATAAAAAAGCAGGCTCATAAGTTGGGTTGGTTCTTAGCTTAAATAACTTGGCATATACATCGTACAATTTACTCCTATTGGCATTATTTTTTTCGAACCAAAATAATGGCTTTTCTGCTAATCTACAATTATTGTCAATTGTACCATTAGTGCATCTATTAATGGAGTAATGAAATCCTAATTCGCCAAATTGCCAAATCATTTTTGGACCTGGTGTCATTGCCACAAATGCAGCTACTTGCTCTGCTCTTTTTAATGCTGTAATTGTATCTTTAATGTTGTAAGGACCAGACGATCTTCCAAAATTTACTGCATCAAACATTATTCTTTCTTCATCATGGCTTTCGGCATATCCAATTAAATGTGGTTGGCTCCAACCGCGAGTAATATGTGAAACTGAACTAAAATCTGATCCTGTAGTATTTCCTTTTGCAGCCTCTCTAAAACTATAATTGGCATTACCCCAAAGCAACATGCCATAATCACTTAATTCTTTTTCCTCAGTATTGCCTCCAAAATGCTCCAAAATGCAATAGCTATTTGGAGAAACTGCCATCATGCTATCATAATATCTTTTCCAAATAGTAATTCTAGTGGCATCATAATTTCCCCAAGCACCTACATCGCTTCCACTATTTACTTGTGTAAATCCTTTGCTTAAATCCCATCTAAATCCATCAATTTTATAATTAGTAAGCCAATGGCGAATAAATCGTGCAGTAAATTGTTTTGTAACAGCACTTTCGTGATTAAAATCATTAAATACATTAAATGGATGTCTTGCATCTACATTTAACCAAGGATTATTTACAGCTGGCTTATTGGTTGAGGCATCCCAATACATTGCAGCCAAAGGGTTTGCCCCTGTTGTATGGTTTAAAGCCACATCCAAAACTACTGCAATTCCTAATTTATGACATTCATCTACTAATTGCTTAAATGCGGTTTCAGTTCCATAAAATTTATCGGGTGCAAAAAAGTATGCAGGATTGTAACCCCAACTTAAATTGCCATCAAACTCGTTTATTGGCATTAGTTGCAAGCAATTAATACCTAATCTTTTTAAATATGATAGAGTATCTTTAATGGAAGTATAAGATTGTGCTGCTGTAAAATCTCTGATTAGCATTTCATAAATAATCAAGTTCTTCTTGTTCGGCCTATTAAAATTTGGAACCTGCCAAGTATATGTGGGTTTATTGGTTTGAAAAATGCTTACAATACCGCTAGTTTTTCCTGTAGGATAAGCTTTTAAGCTAGGATATTTTGAAGCCGGAATAAATCCATCGTTCCAAGGATCCAAGACTTTTTCGGCATAAGCATCTCCAGTAATTATTGTATTATCTATTTTGTATTGAAAGCCATACTCTACACCACTAGTAAGACCTGAAATAGTTATCCAAAATTTATTTCCATCAGGCGTTTTGTTCATTTGGTGTGTGGTGGTTTCTGTCCAGTTATTAAAATCGCCAATCACAGCGATTCTGTTTTTGCCTGGTGCATGTACCACTAAAGTTACTTTAGTAGGGTCGGTTGGGTCATAATTAATGCCATCTAAAACACCAGTTGGCAAAGGAGCTATATTTACTGGTGGAGCAACTAAAAATCGTAATGTATCGCTATGCTTAACTGAGCCCACAATAGCTTCTGCAACAATTTCTTGATTTCCATTAGCAGTAATTGTTGGATTGGCACTTGCTTGGGTGGCACTTGTTGTTGTAGACAACAGTGTTCCATTAAAATATAATTTTATATCAGATGTCTGACTTGCTTTTGCTGTTATGGCTATATTATCATTTATTGATTTATTAATAGTTTCAAAGCCCATATTAAACAGGGGCGTTCTTAATGGCACATCTATCCTTGCATAAACTCCATTATCATAAACAGGAACATACATATCGCTTCCATCAGCATTTCTTTGCACGGTATTGCCATTTCCGCTTCTAAACAAAATAGCAATTTTTAAGATTTTTTCTGATGGATTTGTTACCCCATAAAATGCTCTTAAACCACCTGTAATTGTAAACTTCCATTTATTAGTTCCTACGTTTGGTGCATTTGCTGCAGCATTTGTTGTGCCCCATGTGAACTTACTAAACTTCCAATCGTTTGATGAAGTGCTGGCAGTTGTAATAACTCCTGTGTGAACATAAACATCTGTAAGTGTTGCAAATCCTTGTAAAGCTTTGTTTCCTGAAGTGCCATCAACTGTAATTTCAATAGAGCTTGTGGTCTCTTGTACAAATTCTGGCGACCAACTAAGCAATTGTGCTTTTGCATTGTTAAATGCAACGCAAATCAAGATAGTTAGTAGGCAACAAATCTTTTTCATAAAAATTACAATCGTTTCTATAATGTGTAAAAAGCACACATTAGACTACAAAGATGTAGGAATGTTAATGAATAGCCAATTTTTTTTTAAAAATTTAATTATATTGTGTTAACATTATTAACTATTCTTAGAATTACTTAGACAAAAAGTAAGATTATTATCATAAAATTCACTTTATTGCACAAAATGAAAACTAATAATATAAAAAATTGGAGTGAAGACGATAGGCCAAGAGAAAAATTAATGCTAAAAGGAATAGATGCACTGAGTAACAGTGAATTATTAGCAATAATAATTAACAACGGCACAAAAGACAAATCTGCTGTTGATGTTGCCAAAGAATTGCTTCAAAAATGCAATAACAGTTTGCACAATTTAAGCAAGCTTTCAGTAGCAGAAATTATTAAACTAAAAGTAAAAGGAATTGGTAATGCAAAAGCAATAAGCATTTTATCAGCATTACATCTTGCTATTAGAAAAGATTCTGAACTATTAAAAAAAGAAAAAATTAGTAATACCACCGACGCTGCTTTATTCTTTAAAAATTTACTTCAGCACAAAACTATTGAACTGTTTTGTGTTATGTATTTGAATACTGCAAATCACGTTATTTGCTATGAAACTATTAGCATTGGTGGCATTAGTGGTACAGTGGTTGATACTAGAGTTGTGCTACAAAAAGCAATCGAAAACAAAGCTTCAAAAATTATTCTTTGCCATAATCATCCAAGTGGAAATTTAAATCCTAGTATGGCCGATAAAAAAGTAACGCAACAAATATCTCAAGCTGCAAAACTGCATAACATTGAAGTTTTAGATCATTTAATTGTAAGTGAAGAAGGTTACTATAGCTTTAATGAAAAAGGGGATATTGTTTAAACAAAACAGATATACTCAGTTGCACCAAATTTGCATTTCATTTGCACAAAAAATAAAGATGAATACCTCAATAAAAAACCATTTACAACACATTATAAACAACAAAACTAAGCCAATAGGTTCTCTAGGCATGTTAGAAGACTTAGCGTTACAATTAGGGCAAATTCAAAACACAAAAACACCACAAATAATCAACCCACAAATTATTGTTTTTGCCGCTGACCATGGCATTGCTGCAACTGGCTTAGTAAATCCTTTTCCTCAAAAAGTAACTGCACAAATGGTTTATAATTTTGCAAATGGAGGAGCTGCAATAAATGTATTTGCAAAACAAAATAACATTAACCTAACTGTAGTAGATTGTGGTGTAAACACAGATTTTAGTGGCGAATTACCCATTTTACATTATAAAGTAAGCAAAGCCACAAAAAATTATTTGAACGAAAATGCCATGACTTTGGAAGAAGTAAATACTTGTATTTGCAACGGAAAATCTATTGTTCAAAAAATATGTTTAGATACAAAAACTAACTGCATTGGTTTTGGAGAAATGGGTATTGGTAATACATCTAGTGCTGCTTTAATAATGCATTACTACCTACAAATACCTATTAAGGACTGTGTAGGTGCTGGCACAGGAGTAAACCATGAGCAATTGATTACAAAAACAAAAACTTTAATACAAGTTGCCAACTTTCACCAACTACAAACTAAAACTACACCATATCAACTTTTAGAAAAAATTGGAGGTTTTGAAATTGCAACAATGGTGGGTGCTTACATACAAACCTACCAAGAAAATAATATAATTGTTGTAGATGGATTTATAGCTACAGCAGCACTTTTGATTGCATTAGATATAGTACCAAAAATTATTCAAAATTGTGTTTTTGCACATTGCAGCAATGAGCAAGGACACGAAAAAATGCTCCAACATTTAAATGTAAAACCTATTTTAAATCTTGGTTTAAGGTTGGGGGAAGGTACTGGGGTTGCTTTAGCAATACCTTTGCTGCAAAGTGCTTGTGCTTTTTTAAATGAAATGGCTAGTTTTGAAACTGCTGGGATATCTAATAAAGATTAATTTTTTAAAATGAATAACAGACAATTGTTTTTACAACATGTTGCACAAACTAGCGAAAATCCTATTGCATTAGAAATTGTAAAAGCCGATGGAATTTACCTTTATGATACACTTGGGAAAGAATACATTGATGGAATTTCAGGCTTTAGTGTAAATAATATTGGGCATAGTAATCCTACTGTTATCAAAGCAATTCATGAGCAAACAATGGCCTATATGCACACTATTGTATATGGCGAATTTATACAACAACCACAAGTACAATATGCTCACTTGCTTACTCAACATTTACCACAAACTTTAAACTGTGTGTATTTTACAAATAGTGGTACAGAAGCTATTGAAGGTGCCATGAAATTGGCAAAAAGAATTACTAATCGTAGTAAAATTATTAGTTGCAACAACGCCTATCATGGAAGTACACAAGGTGCTTTAAGTATTATGGGTGGAGATTACTGGCAACAAAACTATAGACCGCTTTTGCCCAATATTTTTAGATATAATTTTGGAAGCGATGAATTGATTGATGCCATTGACCACGAAACCTGTTGTGTAATTATAGAACCTGTACAAGCAGAAGCTGGAGTAGTATCTGCCAATAAAGATTGGTTTATTAAACTAAGAGAAAAATGCAACCAACATTGTGTGCTTTTAATTATGGATGCCATACAAACTGGTTTTGGAAGAACAGGTTTTTTATGGGGATTTGAACCTTATGAAATTGTTCCTGATGTTTTAGTTGTAGGTAAAGCTTTAGGTGGTGGATTACCAATGGGTGCATTTATTGCAGATAAAAAACTAATGCACACACTAGCTTATAATCCAGTGCTGGGGCATATCACAACT
The DNA here is from genome assembly GCA_049242885.1 of Chitinophagaceae bacterium. Classification (GTDB taxonomy): domain Bacteria; phylum Bacteroidota; class Bacteroidia; order Chitinophagales; family Chitinophagaceae; genus CAIVPM01. The sequence goes on along the minus strand of JBMLOQ010000080.1, from coordinate 4,575 downwards.
TTTGGAGGCAATCCTGTTTGTTGTGCTGCTGGTATGGCTGCTTTTAAAGTTTTGTTAGAACTTGATGTAATAAAAGAGGCTGATGAAAAAGGAAAGCATTTGCTTGGTTTATTGCAGCATCAACCATCAATTAAAAAAATAAATCAAGTTGGCTTATGGTTGGCATTAGAATTTGAAACAGACGAGATTTGCCAAAAAATAGCCCATGCTTGTGTGCAAAATGGACTAGTTACCGATTGGTTTTTATTTGCTCCAAATTGTATAAGACTTGCACCGCCATTAATTACTACAAACAAACAAATACAAGATATTGCTTTCAAAGTTTTGAAGAGCATTGATGAGGTTTTAAGTTAACTGAGGTTGCACTTTCAGTAACTACCTCAACATTACACCTTTACAAACTTCAGCTTTAAACTGTTTATAACCAAAACCACATCACTCAAACCCATAATTATTGCTCCATAAGTTGGGGCATAATAACCTAGCAAACCACAGGCTGCAACAGGTATCGCAACAATGTTGTATGCCAATGCCCAAAATAAATTTTGTTGTATTGTAGTAAAAGTTTTTTTCCCAAGATTAAATGCTTTATTCAATGATAATAAGCCATTATTTAACAAAATAACATGTGCTTGCTGCACAGCAATATCACTTGCATTGCCTATCGCAATTCCAATAGTTGCTTTTGCTAATGCAGGTGCATCGTTTATGCCATCACCAACCATAGCTGTTGGTGTTTGTTTATTTAGCATATCAATTTTTTCAAGCTTTTGAGTTGGTGTTTGCTGAGCGTAATAAGTATCAATTCCTAATTTTTGAGCAACTAATTTGCATTTTTGCTCATTATCTCCACTTAGCATTATGGGTTTTATTCCCCTACTTTTAAACGAAGCTATCACCTCAAAAGCTTCTTGTCTAATAGTATCTTCTATATCAATCCATCCACATAAATGGTTATTTTTTGAGAGATAGAGTTGATGGGTATCATCCTTAGTAATTAAAGAAACTCCAATGTAAGAAGTAAGAGCATATTCGTTTCCTTCCTTATCCTTTGCTTTTATACCTAAACCTTTAATCTCGTCAACAGTTTTAAAATTAATGGCAGTTTTCTGTTGCCATAATTTTGCAATACTTTTTGCAATGGGGTGGTTCGATTGTTTTTCTAAACTATACACAATTGTTTTAAACTCTTCTTCATTTAAATTAGTTTCAAATTTTACAATGTCGAAGTTTCCAGTGGTTAATGTTCCTGTTTTATCAAAAACTATTTGCTTGATATTTTTAAACTGTTCTAAACTATTTGCACCTTTAAATACTATCCCATTTTTTGCTGCTCTACCCAAGCCAACTGCAATGGCTGCAGGTGTTGCAAGGCCCATAGCACATGGGCAAGCAATTACTAATACAGCGATACTACGAAGTAAACTTTCTGAAACATCAACTTTTACAAATATCAAGTTAAGTGCAAAGGTTAATACAGCTATTATCAAAACAACTGGTACAAAAATGCTACTAATTTTATCTGCCAATAATTGTGCAGGTGCTTTTTGGGTTTGTGCATGTTGTGCCAATTGTACAATTTGCTGCAATACAGTATTGCTACCAACAGCACTTATTTGAACTTTAATAACACCATCTTGAACGATACTGCCTGCAATTACTGCATCCTTTGGATACTTTGCAACAGGGGTACTTTCGCCTGTAAGTAAACTCTCGTTTACAGTAGCATTTCCAGACAAAATTTTTGCATCAGCTGCAACTTGCTCGCCAGATTTTATAAGTATCAAATCACCTACTCTTAAACTATCAATATCTACTTCAAAATGTTGTTCTTTATACTCCTCATCAAAAGCGATCATAGTTGCTTTTGAAATCTTTTGAGTGGCAATTTTTTGTAACGCAGCTTGGGTTTGTTGTAAGCTTTTTTCTTCCAAATAATTCCCAAAGAAAACAAGTGTAATAGTGGTTGCTGCTGTTTCAAAAAATATAAATCCCATTCCTTTATTAGCAAGTAATCCATACAAACTGTATCCCATAGCAGCAGTTGCACCTAGGGTTATTAAAACATTCATATTTGGCATTCCTTGTGCAACACTTTTATAGGCACTTTTGCCAAAAAATTGCATTCCAACAAAGTAAACAGGTACTGTAAAAACAAATTGCCAAATTGGATTCATTAAAAAATGAATATGCACCAAATGCCCAATAAACAATGGCAAAGCAAATATGGCACAAAATAAAAATCGGCCTAAATGGCTATTTAAAATATAACTTAAATACTTTTTTGATGTTGATGGTGCTTCGTTATTTGAGGGTTTGAGAACGCTATAACCCAGATCTTCAATTAATTTTGAAACCTTATCGTTGCTGATTTGTTCACTTTCTTGATATTGTACTTTACCAGAAGCAAAATTCACGTAAACTTCTTGCAAACCTTGTTTTTGCAATTGTTTAGTAATATTTAATGCACAAGTAGTACAATCCATCCCCTTCACAAATAAACTAACGGTCTTTGTGTCTTGCATAGTGCAAAAATAGACTTAGTTATTATCGAAATAAGATATATACCATTGTTTATAGAATCATGTACAAACTAAGAACCCAAAATCGTTAGTTAGCTCCTACAATTTGCTGTACAATGCTCGTAGTTTTTCTCTAGTCATTATTTTTTCCCAATCTTTACCTAAAGCATTTTCCCACAAAGGTTTCATCCCAAGGCTTACGTTCATCATAGTATCAAATTGTTCTTCTGTAAGGTTGTCACAAATTCCTTGAGGTATATCAATATTATTTTTTTCAACCATTTTTTTAAATTCTTCTACACCAGCAGGATAATACTCTTGCAAATGGTTCATTACAATGCAATTTCCTACGCCATGCTTAGTACCTAATAAATAACTCAAACCATAACTCACAGCATGGGCAACACCAACCTGACTGTATGCAATACTCATACCTCCAGCATAGCTTGCCATCATTAATTTATCGTCATAACTATCGTTCCAATCTTCATTTCCCAAAAAAACTTCTCGGCAAAGCTCTAATGCCTTTTCGCCATAGCTTTTACTAAACTCGTTTAAAAAAGTACCTTCTAAACTTTCAATACAGTGGATATAGCAATCCATTCCTGTATAAAAACGTTGATTTGCAGGAGCGTCTTTACACAATTCTGGGTCTAAAACAATTTGATTAAATGGTGTAAAATCACTGTTCATGCCTAGTTTTCTTGTAGGGCCAGTAAGTACAGTTGTTCTGCTAACTTCTGCCCCTGTGCCACTTAATGTTGGAATACCAACCTTATAAACTCCAGGTTTTTTTACTAAATCCCATCCTTGATAATCGGCACTACTGCCTTCATTAGTCATCATCAATGCAACAGCTTTAGCCAAATCCATTGTACTTCCTCCCCCAATACCAATTACACCACTTACAGTTCCAAATTGTTGTTTAAGTTGATTAGCCAATGCATCTACTTGAGTAGTTTTTGGTTCATAAGTAACATCAGCAAAAATTATTATATCATTTCCTCTTAATGGGATTCTATTTGGCAAAGCTTTTCCTTCAAAAAAATGATCAACTAAAAATACCATTGGGGCATTTTTTGTACGATGTGGAGCAATAATTTCATCTAATTGATTAAAACTACCTCTTCCATACACTACATAATCTACCATTTTAAAATTTCTAAATTGCATAATCGATTTTTGAGGCTTCAAATATCTATAATATTATTAATTGATTAATGTTTTGATGTTGTTGTTTGGTGATTTAACTTAGGGAAGTTTACAAAAATTTGGATATTATAAGCCTAAAACCCTACATTTGCAAAAGATTAGCAAAAAAGATAACGAAGGGAACTACAAAGTTCCCTTCTCTTATATAGCTAATAATGTAAAAAATGGATAGTAGAATTAACGAAATAATTACCTTAGTTGAAACACTTATAACCGACCCTTATTTTTTGGTAAGTGCAAAAATTAAACCTACTAATAATATTAAATTGTTTTTAGATGGTGATCAAGGCATAACCATTGAAACCTGTGTAAAAATTAATAGGCAATTGTACAAAATAATTGAAGAAAAAGCTTGGTATCCTGAAGGTGATTTTAGCCTAGAAGTTAGCAGCCCTGGCATAGACGAACCATTGGTTTTACATAGGCAATACATAAAAAATATTGGAAGAAAAGTAGAAGTTACTTTTATGGATACAACCACAAAAACTGGAACTTTACTTAGCGTTGCAGATGAAGATTTTACAATTGAAGAGATAGTTGGCAAAGGAAAAAAAGCAGAAAAACTACAAGTTGTTGTTCCTTTTACAAATGTTAAAGAAGCAGTAATACAAGTAAGTTTTTAAATAATAATAAATAATAAATATTAAATAACAAAGGGTATGGCAAGCATAAATTTAATAGATGCCTTTCAGGAGTTTAAAGATGCAGAAAATATTGATCGTCCTACGATGATGAAAGTGGTGGAAGATGTATTTAAAACTTTGTTGAGAAAGAAATATGGTAGTGATGAAAACTTCGATGTAATTGTAAATGCCGAAAAAGGTGACCTTGAAATAATTCG
>JBMLOQ010000079.1:0-6398 GCA_049242885.1 Chitinophagaceae bacterium | reverse complement strand
TTGCAATCCCAAAGGTTAATGTTGGAGGTATTGTAAAAATAATTATACCATCTGGTTTGGCCTATAGCATAAGAACACGTTCCCCAAAAATACCACCAAACTCAAACCTAGTTTTTGAAATATCGGTATTGTCTTCTAAGCCGAAATTTTAAAACCATAATTGCATAAATAAAAAAGCCAAAACTTTGAGTTTTGGCTTTTTTGTATTGAACATACATTATTTATAATGTTTTTAACACATCGTTCATGCTTCTTACTGCATCTGCACTTGCATTAAATAAAGCTTGCTCGCTTTCATTTAGTTTAGTATCAATAATTTTTTCCCAACCATTTTTGCCAATTACAACTGGCACGCCAAGGCAAATATCAGTTTGTCCATATTCACCATCTAAAGCTACACAACTTGTAATTACTCTTTTTTCATCTCTTACAATAGCTTCTACAACTGCTGCTCCTGCTGCTCCTGGTGCATACCAAGCACTTGTACCTATTAATTTAGTAAGTGTTGCACCACCAACCATTGTATCTGCAACAATTTGCTTTTGTTGTTCTTCGCTTAATAATTCTGATACTGGAATACTATTTAAAGAAGCTAATCTTATTAAAGGAATCATAGTGGTATCTCCATGTCCACCAACTACCATTGCATTTAAATCGCTTGGGCTACAATTTAAATGTTGGCTTAACTGATACTTAAATCTTGCACTATCTAAAGCACCACCCATACCAATAATTTTATTTTTTGGTAATCCTGTACTTTGCAAAGCCAAATAAGTCATAGTATCCATAGGATTACTAATTACTACAATAATAGTATTTGGAGAGTATTTTAATACATTTTCGCAAACACTTTTTACAATACCTGCATTTACACCAATTAGTTCTTCACGAGTCATACCAGGCTTACGAGGCAAGCCACTTGTAATAACTACCACATCACTATTTGCAGTTTTAGCATAATCGTTTGTGCTACCTACAATTTTTGTGTCAAAACCAAGCAAAGCAGCCGTTTGCATCATATCCTGTGCTTTACCTTCTGCAATACCTTCTTTAATATCTAGCAACACTAATTCACTTGCTAATTCTTTTCTAGCAATGTTATCAGCACATGTAGCACCAACTGCACCAGCTCCAATTACAGTAATTTTCATATGTTATTTTTTATTTTTTTGCAAAATAAAGCCTTGTTAATTGTAATTGACTTTTTATTCGGGCTTTTTGTATTTTTTGCTTTGATTTTTTCGTTTTTCGATTTCCATTAATGGCTTTGGATCATATTGGTTATTGTTTATAGCAATTAAATCTAGCATACGCATATCACTTCTAAACTCAACAAATAGTTCATTATTTTTATAAATAGCGGTATAAGGTGTAGTTTGCATTCTGTAAAAAGTTGGCAAAAAATACTGTATTTCTCTTCCAATTTTTACATTTTCAATATTATCAAGTTTATATTTAGTTGCAAACTCATGAACTTCTTCTAAAGAACTATGCTTTGGACCCACCCAAACAAAATAGATATTTTGTAAGCTATCCATTTTTTCTACCAGTTGCTTAGCCTTATCTTGGCAATGCTCGCAAGTTGGACTAAAATAAATTAAAGCCAATAATGGCTTCTCCTTTATTTGTTGTTGAGAAATTATAGCAGCAGAATCGTGTAAAAGCATACTGAAATTTGGCATTCCATTATGCTTTAAATATGGAGCTGTTGTATCTGAAGTTGGCTGTGCTATTGCATGTTGAAGGTTAGAAATAGAAACAATTAACAAAAATAAAATGTACTTTTTCATGTTGTAAAAATACATATTCTCAAAATGATTTAATTGCAAAAACTAGATCATTCCTTTATTTCTTACTTGTGGTGTAGATACAATAATTTGCACCATTTTTTTTAATAATTTTACTATCCACATAATTGTTTTATTTTTTAGTTACAACTTTTTAAAACGCTACAATTAGCAAATCCATTATCATCAAACTCAATAATTGCAATGCATCCAGTACTTGGATTGAGTGTATAAACAAACTGTGTATTCTTAATTTTTACATTTGGCTCACCCAATAATTCAATTACATCTTTTTTACTAGAAAATCCAGTTTTTGCTGAAACTTTAGTTTTGATTAATAAACTAATTGTATTAAAAAGCTCAACTCTATTGCTACTTCTTAACATTTGAAACTGTAAAATTTGTTGTTTTTCTTTTGAAATAGTGTTAACAGTAGATGAAATTTCAACTACCTTTTTGGGTTTTGTTGTAGGTTTTACAAATGAACTACAAACTACTAGCACTAAAATGAAACGCATAAAAAATTATACTTTAAAAGCCATTGTTATACAAAATATAATTTTCGTAGGGTGGGGAGAAGTAAAGATAATATTAATGATAACGAAATGGTTTTAATAATATTGTATTTAATTTATTCTTTAAGCAAAAATTAATTGTTACAAAACTATTATCATAAAAACAAATTAGAAGCAGGTTGCGACGAAGCTGGACGTGGTTGCTATGCTGGTCCAGTGTTTGCTGCAGCTGTAATTTTACCTCAAAACTTTAAACATCCTCTTTTAAATGATAGCAAACAAGTAAAAGAAAAAGACAGGTTGCTATTAAGAGATTATATCATAAAAAAGGCCAAATGTTATTCCATTGCAAGTGTAAATAGTATTGAAATTGATGAAATTAATATACTCAAAGCCAGTATAAAAGCAATGCACCTTGCAATTGATGGCTTAAAAACAAAACCTAATTTTTTGCTCATAGATGGCAATAGATTTTATCCTTATAAAAAAATCGACCATGAATGTATCATTAAAGGTGATGAAAAGTTTGCATCAATTGCAGCAGCCAGTATTTTAGCAAAAACTAGTAGAGATGAATACATGAAAGCATTACATTCTGAGTTTCCTATGTATGGATGGGATAATAATAAAGGCTATGGAACACTGCAACATAGAAAAGCTATTGAGCAATTTGGGTTAACAATTTACCATAGAAAAAGTTTTAATATTACACCCAATCAATTGAAGTTATTTTAATCAAAAGCAGGAATAGTTTAATACACAATATCAATTACATTTGCAGCCAATTTACATAAAGTACACATGACAATATCACAACATTTAGCCGATGCAAAAGATACTTTAGTATCATTTGAAGTTTTACCCCCATTAAAAGGCAAAACCATTTCTTCTTTATACGACCACTTAGATCCATTAATGGAATTTAAACCTAGCTGGATAAATGTAACTTACCACAGAAGCGAAAGCATGTTTAAGAAAAAAATTGATGGCACTTTTGATAAAGTAGAAGTTCGCAAACGCCCTGGTACAGTTGGTATTTGTGCTGCTATTATGAATAGATATAAAATTGATGCTGTACCACATTTAATTTGTGGTGGATTTACAAAAAGAGAAACCGAAGATGCATTAATTGACCTTAATTTTTTAGGTGTAGATAATATTCTTGCTCTTAGAGGCGACGCTGCCAAAAACGAAGCTAGTTTTGAACCTGAACCAAATGGAAATGCATATGCTATTGATTTGCTAAAACAAATTAACAGTATGAACAATGGCGTTTATATTGATGATGATATACGTGACGGTGCAAAAACTAAATTTTGTGCAGGTGTTGCAGGTTATCCTGAAAAACATTTTGAAGCTCCAAACTTAGAAATAGATTTAAACAGATTGAAAGAAAAAGTAGACAACAATGCCGAGTTTGTAATGACTCAAATGTTCTTTGATAACGATAAATATTACAACTACGTAAAAGAATGTAGAGCTGCTGGAATTAATATTCCTATAATACCAGGACTAAAACCAATTACTACAAAAAAGCAATTAAGTGTATTGCCAAGAATATTTCATGTAGATATACCTACTGAATTATCCATAGAAGTAATGAAATGTAAAACCGATGCTGAAGTTGAAATTGTAGGCACAGAATGGTTGATAATGCAAAGTAAAAAACTAAAAGAATTTGGTGTGCCCGTTTTACATTATTACACTTTAGGCAAACCAAAAGTTATTAGAAATGTAGTTAAAGAAGTATTTTAACCCTCATGTCTAGCTTAAGTTTTACCTTAATACAATCCAATTTGTTTTGGGAAAATGCTACCCAAAATTTAGAAATGTTTTCTAAAAAACTAGATGCTATTGATAGAAAAACAAATGTTGTAATATTACCCGAAATGTTTAGTACAGGTTTTAGTATGCAACCTAATTTGTTTGCAGAAAAAATGGATGGCAATACTATACAGTGGATGAAACAACAAGCCGCTAAACACAAAATAATATTGTGTGGAAGTGTAATGATTGAAGCGGAAGGAAACTATTTTAATCGCTTTGTATGGATGCAACCCAATGGTGTATTTGCCACATACGATAAAAAACATTTATTCGCCTTTGCTGGGGAAAACAATTATTTTACAGCTGGCAAAAACCAAATAATTACACAAGCAAATGGCTTAAAAATTAAACCATTGATTTGTTACGATTTACGATTTCCAGTTTGGGCAAGACAACAAACCAATACTACAAATGATATGTATGATGTACTGTTGTACGTAGCCAATTGGCCTGAACGTAGAAGCTATGCTTGGAAAAGCTTATTAGTTGCAAGAGCCATAGAAAACCAATGTTTTGTAATTGCAGTAAATCGAATTGGAAAAGATGGTAATGACATTAATCATAGTGGAGATAGTATGATTATAAACCCTTTAGGAGAAATTATCTATAGTAATGCTAACGAGGAAGCTATTTTTACTTACACTATTGAGAAATCTGTGGTTGATGAAATAAGAGCAAAATTTCCTTTTTATAAAGATGCTGATAGTTTTAATATCCCATTATAGCTAATTCTTTTTTAGAGAAACTAACCACATCACCAATAAAGTTAATAGCATAATACTCAAGTATATCTTTATTTTCAATAAATGCATCAAAGGCTTGGTTATCGCTTGGGGTTAAATATTTTGCTCTACGATACAATCCTTCAAAACTTCTTTGAACACCGTAATCAAACTTATAATTAAACAACCAATTATTAGCTTGCATACTAGGCATTACTTTCTCAAAATTTGGGGGTACATATGTTTTATATTTTTCTAAAATTTGATAAACTCCGTTTGCAAAATCATGTAGTTCTATTTCACTAGCAAAACAATTCAAATTATTTGCTAGAAAATAATCGTAAACAACATCAATAAAAGCACCAGCATATAAGCCTACAGCAGGTTTTAGCAATTGTTTTGCTAGCTTGGTTTGTGGATGATTGTCGGTAAACTCATCTATTTTCCTATGCAAACTTATCCCATCTTGAATACCTTGAGCATAATCGAATTTTTTATTGCCTTTCACAAAATCGCTAATCATATTGCCCACAATAATTTCTTGGTGGTTGAAAGATAAATAGGCGTGTGCAAGAAAATTCATAAATTGAAGATACGCTTTTTAAAAATGATTGAATTAGTTAAATTTTCCCCAAAAATTTTTTTTCAAATACTTATTTGAAAAAAAAAAATAAATTGCCAAAAATTTATATATGAAAGTTAAAAGTTTACTAAGCTACAATATCTATTTGCTTATAATTCTTTTTTGCAATTATTCAAATGTATTTTCACAAATTGTTGGATCATCAAATGTTCCAACTCAAGAACAACTTTGGATTGCAGGTATAGGAAAGCCGCCAGTTCCTCCTGACTTTGATACTAAACTAAATAAAACAAACACACAAAATAATTCTAACAATTTCAATAAAGCTAAAAATGGGAAGTCGCTAATTTCGGGTTCTGTTTTTTTGTTTGATTCACTTAAATATGCCAATATATTAATAGACGATTCTACAAGATTTAATAAAATCCCAATAAAATTTAATTTAGAAAATCGTTGTATTTATTATTATTATAACAATGAAGAACGAATAGTACCATCAAACTTGTTTAAGACGATTAGTATTTTAAAAGACAATTCGGATTCAATTGAAATGATTTTCAAAAGCGGTTTTAGGAATGCAGAAGAAATACATTCAAAATATTTATTTGAAGTTTTATCGGAGGGGAAAATTACATTGTTAAATAACAGATATTTAATACTAGTAGGTTCGAAAAGCGAAATAAGTAATGACTTTATTGGTACATATAGAAATGCCAATGATCTTTTTATTTATATTAATAAAAATCTTGAAAAAGCAAAATTGAAAAAAAGTTTCTTCTTTGATCGCTTTAAAGAAAAGACATTACCAATCATGCAACAATTTGTAGATAAAAATCAAATCAATTTCAAAAAGATTGAAGATCTGCAAATGCTTGTAAGTTTTTATAATAGTTTACCTGAGTAAATTAAACCAACCCCCAACTCATTCCTCCATCTTTTTCATCTTTTAGTTGTATACCAATAT
>JBMLOQ010000078.1:0-30157 GCA_049242885.1 Chitinophagaceae bacterium | reverse complement strand
AGTGTGCCAATTGCAAATAATGGCAATGCTAGATTGGGTATTCAACGTGCCGAGCTTAATTTTAAAAATACACAACTTAATGCACAGCAATCTAACATTGCACTAGAGCAAGCCATTTACCAAGCACACACAGTGGCAATTGCAAGTATGAAACGCTTTAATGCTAGCAAAAGAAGTGTAGAGTTGGCAGAAATTTCGTACAACTTTTCTAAGAAAAGATATGAAAGTGGTGTAGGTACAACGCTTGATGTACTTACTAACTTAAACAACTTAAACCGCTCAAAAACAGAATTACTTAATGCACAATTCGACTATGTGTTTAGAATGAAGCTACTTGAATTTTATAAAGGACAAGGATTAAAGTTGTAGTATTTATTTGATACTACTCATACCGCCATCAACTCCAAAAATTTGACCAGTAATCCAGCTGGCTTCATCATTCAATAAAAAATTGGCTAGGGCAGCTACATCTTGTGGTTGCCCTACTTTTTTTAAAGGATGGCGTAAAGCATTGGCTTCAATTTTTTCTGGTGTATTTAATAAACTATTTGCCAATGGGGTTTGTGTAATTGATGGGGCAATACAATTTATTCTAATTTTTGGAGCTAGTTCAGCAGCTAAAGCTTTAGTTAATCCCTCAATAGCTCCTTTAGAAGCCGAAACTATACTATGAAAATTAAAGCCAGTTTGCACCGCAACTGTACTAAACAAAACAATTGAAGCATTAGAGGCTGCTTTTAAGTTAGGCAACAAAGCTTGTATAGCTTTTATTGCACCCAAAACCTGCAGTTGATAATCTTTTATAAAATCTTGCTCAGTAGCTCTTGCAAAAGGCTTTAAGTTTATGGCACCTACACAATATGCCAATCCATCTAGTTGAGTAGGAAAATCTTGAGGATTTAAATTGCCTTCTAATACATTATGATGAATAAAACGTACATTGGCATTAATCCAACTATTATCGTTGGTGTTATTATAAGTTGCTATTACATTGCTGCTTACTTGCAATAATTCTATCAAACTTCTCCCAATTCCTGTACTTCCTCCAATAACTGCAAAACTCTTCATAAAAATTTTATTAAAAAACAATACCAGCAAATAATTGTTCGCTCAAAATCTATTAAATCAAAAATGATTTAACTCTAACTAAAAAATATTATGTTTGACATTTAAAACTGCTTTAGGAAAATGAATAAAATTAAAACCTCAATTTGCTTTTTTGCCATTTTTATTGGTGTATCATCCATAAAAGCCCAAACACAAGATTCCATTTTAAATGCCATAAAAGAGTTAATTAGCGATACCAAGCCCAAAAAATCGTACTTTAAAGCACAAACAAGTTATTTAACCAATGCAGTATTTAATGGAAGAAAAGATAGTGCAGCCTTACCTTATTTAATGCCAAGCATTGAGTATAACCACAAGAGTGGATTGTATTTAAATGCTACCCTATCGTATTTAGCCAATAAGCAAAGTAGAATTGATGTTTTTGACCTTACTGCTGGCTATAATTTTGAAACTTCAAACCAAAAGTTTTTTGGTACCGCTTATGCTAACAAAAGTTTTTATAACGATAATAGCAACAATGTACAAAGTGATGTAAAAGGCAATATTGGTGCTTTTGCAACTTATGTAACCAACATAGTTTCATTTAGTGCAAGTGCAAATGTTATGTTTTCTAGCACAACAGACTTAAACCTAAACTTTGGAATAGAAAAAACCATTATTTTGAATGAAGATGAAACTTGGAGTATTACACCAGCAGTTACTGCAAATTTTGCTGGAACAGGATTTTATCAAAGTTTTAGAGGTAAACGAATAGACAGATTTGGACAACCAGTTAATACAAGAATTGATGTTAGCAGCCCAAAAAAATTTCAGTTAATGGCTTACGAATTATCTAGTTCTATAAATTACGATGCAGACAAATGGGGTTTTTACATCACTCCTTATTATGCCATTGCACAAAATCCAGTACTTACAACAATTACAGCAAGAGGTCCTGGCGGCAATGTTTTACCTAATTTTCCTAGAACTAGTTTAGAAAAAATAGAAAACAGTTTTTTTGCTGAGTTAGGAGTGTATATAAAATTTTAAGTAATTAAAAAGCTCGCAGTTTAACAAACAAAATGATTATCGAAAAAAGGTTTCACTAACATAAGTCAATACCTGTAACATTTACAACGTTTTGTTGCGTAGTTACATACTCCAAAACTTCAACAAATGACTTTATTCGATATGGTAAACCCATTATATAAGGTGTAACATTAAGCGACAAAATTCTTCCTCCATATTTTTCTGATTCTTCATACAAATAATCAAACTGGTCTTTAACTTGCTGCACAAAACTATCTTCAGAATGATGGTTGTTGATGATTATTTGCCTATCGCTTAATTCTTGAGTTACAGGAATTGAAGTTAAACAGCCATTTTTGGTTTTTATGGTAAATGGCAATTCATCATTTGCCCAATCGCAAACATATTTTATCCCATTTTCTACCAATACATCTAAGGTATTGAAAGATTGAGAATAAGCAGGAGACATCCATCCAAAAATAGTTTTGCCTGAGCTGTGTTGCAAAATTTCGATTGACTTTTTTATCTGATTTCTTTCCAGCTCTATATCCATTTCACCATAGTGTAAAGTATCCATATTGTACCCATGTGCTATAATTTCATGTCCAGCCTCAACTATTTCTTTTAACAAAAAAGGGTAACGTTCGGCCAACTCGGCATTGATAGCAAAATTTGCTTTTATATTAAACGCATTCATCACGTTTAGTAACCTAAAAACACCTACTCTATTCCCATAATCTCTGGTAGTGTAATGTCTATAATCTGGATAGTTAGTAACCATGCTACCAGGTGCTTTAAATGGTTTACCTATTGGGTTTAATGGAAAATATTCCAAGGGAATGGTAACCATTAATCCAACTTTTGCATTATTGGGAAGTTGCAACGGCTTTCGCTGAAAAATATTGCTCCACTCATACAAATCGTGATCCATGCCATGCCTGCGATTGGGATACTGTAAAAATTCTTGTGGTAATGCCATATTTAATATTTATTGTGCCAACCTAAGGCTTCTTCATAATAATTTTCGTAATAATAATCTGCTATTTCTGCTGCAGTAGTAACCCAAACATCTTTGTGAGATGTTATATACTTTAATGCTTCATCAAAAGCTTTTATACGATGAGGATGACCCACCAAATAAGCATGCAAAGGAATGCACATTACAGTGCCACTTTCCTCCCCTTCTTTATACAATTGATCGAATTGGCGTTTTAAAACATCACCATAATGGCGTGGACTTTGCAAGTAAGCATTATAGCAAATTACATCGTTTACTTCTAAACTGTAAGGCATACTAATTAACCTACCCTGCTTTACATTTATTGGCTGTGGTTGATCATCTTGAAACAAATCGCAAGTATATTTTATGCCATATTCTGCAATTAAATCAAAGGTTCTTTCTGTATGAGTAAGTGCAGGAGCTAACCAACCAGCAACAGTTTGCCCTGTTGCTTCTTTTACAGTTTTAAAAGAATCTTCGATAATGGCTCGCTCTTGGGCTTCGTCCATGCCATAACAATATCTTGTATTATAAATTCCATGAGAAAAAAACTCCCATTCTCTTTTCACACATTCCTCAATAATTTCTGGATGATGCTGGCACATGGCAACAGATAAAGACACACTTCCACGAACATTATGTTTATCCATAACTTCCATCATTCTAAAATGCCCAATACGATTTCCATAATCTCTCATAGAATAACCTGTAACATCTGGATTAGGCTTTGCCCAAGGGGTTCTAAATGGATTTTTGGGCGGATTAAGTTCGTAAAATTCAATATTTGGAGCAACCCAAAAAGCAAGTTTTGCTCCATTTTTCCAAGTAATTTTCGGACGATTTTTATACGCCCAATACTTATATAATTTAGGATCGCTAACCATAATAATTATTGATTTTTAAGATACTCGATTACTTCATTATAATTTACCACATCTGCATACTTAAGCAAAATATCAGTAAGATTAGCAAAATGATAACTTTCGTGTTTATCTGCCACACATTCTTCTGGCACAATTGTTCTATACCCACGTGAGAGAGAATCTACAGCTGCAGCCCTTATGCATCCTGAGGTTGAGCCTCCTGTTAAAATTATAGTATCTACTTTATGCCAAACTAATAAAGATTGTAAAGGTGTTTCAAAAAAAGGTGAGGGCATTTTTTTGCAATAAATAACATCGGTTTCTTCTTTGATGTCCAATCTATCATCAAACTCTGCCCTACGGCTATTGAATTTTATATTTTGAAGTGAGTCTGGCGTATTGGTTCTTGTACCCCAAATACCAGCATCTTCAGCACTATCCATATATGCAACATAAGTAAAAACCACAGGCAGTTTTTTGCTACGTGCTAAGTTGTTTATTTCATTGATATATTGAATTTGATTTGGATTTGTTTCATAAGCAGTTTTAAATTCATTTACAGCGGTGTATGCTTTTTGTAAATCAATATTTACAATAGCTGCTTTGTTACCAAATCCAAATTTTGCTCTGGTAGGGTTTGCTAATACTTCGTGATAAATTTCTCTGGCCGTTTTGTTAGATAATTCCATGATTTAAACCTAGATTATTAAAAGGAAAGTTGAATAAAATTATATTATTAAAAAATGAATTTAAACAATTTATTACAATATGAGTCAATCGATTTTCTAAAATAAAAAGCATTACAACTAAGTACAATAATAAATAAATTAAACTTTATTGTTCACTTCAAGCTAATAAAATGTGAAAAGTATTTACCTTATTTCCACCAGTTATGGAATTCTAATAAAATGTTTTGGGTTTAATTCAATAATAAGGGAAATTTCAAAAAAATTTAAACAGTACATTTCTAAATTAAAAAAGCCGAAATGTTTAAACATTTCGGCTTTAAAAATTTTTATATTAAAAATTATAACAACATTTTCAAAGGTTCTTCTAAAAAGCTTTTTAATGTTTGTAAAAAAGCTGAGCCAGTTGCTCCATCTACTACTCTATGATCGCAACTTAAAGTTACTTTCATAATATTACCAGGCACAACAGCACCATTTTTTACTACAGGCACTTGGCTAATGCCACCAACAGCTAAAATACAAGCATCAGGAGGATTAATAATTGCTGTAAACTCATCTATACCAAACATTCCTAAGTTACTAATAGTAAAAGTATTGCCTTCCCAATCTTGTGGTTGCAATTTTTTGTCTTTAGCACGTTGTGCAAAATCCTTTACAGCTGCCCCTATTTGTGAATAGCTTAATTTATCAGCATTTCTTACAACTGGAACTAATAAACCATCTTCTACAGCAACAGCTACACCAATATTTACATGATGGTTAATTCTTATTTTATCACCCAACCAACTACTATTTACAGCAGGATGCTGTAATAATGCCATAGCTGTAGCTTTAAGTACCATATCGTTAAAGCTAATTTTTACCTTACCACCTTCATTCAATTTGGTTCTAGCGGCAATTGCATTGTCCATATCAATACTCATCGTTAAGTAAAAATGTGGAGCAGTAAACAAACTTTCACTTAATCGTTTTGCAATTACTTTACGCATTTGACTTACTGGAACTTCAGTAAATGCTTGTCCGCTTGGTTGCTGACTAATTGATTGACTACCTACAACTGGTTGAGAACTTTGTTTTGAAGTTTCACTTGGTTTATAGTTGTCTATATCATATTTTACAATTCTGCCATTATCGCCAGTGCCTTTTACAAATTTTAAATCTATTCCTTTATCACTTGCTATTTTTTTGGCCAAAGGAGATGCAAAAATTCTTCCTTCATTTACAACCTCTACTTCACTAGCAGATGTGCTTTGAGAACTTGAAGCACTTGAAATTTCATTTACTTTAGCACTTGTTTCTGTTGTTGAAGTTGGTGTAGTTGTACCACCATTTTTTATAGCATCTACAATTGCAATAACATTAGTGTCGGCTTTACCAATAATGCACAACAAATCGTTTACTTGTATTTTTTCCCCTGCTGCTGCACCTTGATAAAGTAGAATACCATCTTTATAACTTTCCAATTCCATGGTGGCTTTGTCGGTTTCAATGTCTGCCAAAACATCCCCTTTTTTCACTGCATCACCAACGTTTTTAGTCCAACTAGCAATTACCCCTTCAGTCATGGTATCACTTAATCGTGGCATTAAAACAGCTTCCTCTAAAGAGGCTAAGTCTACTGCATTTGCTTTACTAACCACTTCACTAGCTTGGCTTGGAGCAGTTTCTAAAGAAGCTGGTTCAATTGCTACAACTATTTTTTCTTCAACCTTTTCGTTTGCATTTTTTGCTCCATTGATTAAAGCACTAATATCTTCTCCAGCATTACCAATAATGCACAACAAATCGTTTACTTGCAGTTTTCCCCCTTTATCAATTCCAAGATGCAAAACAGTACCGTTTTGATAACTTTCTAACTCCATTGTGGCTTTATCTGTTTCGATTTCGGCTAATAAATCACCTTTTTTTACAGCGTCTCCCACTTTTTTATGCCAAGCTGCTATAACTCCTTCAGTCATAGTATCACTCAATCTTGGCATTAATATTACTTCGGCCATTGCTATTATAAATTTTTATTGTGGCAAATATGCAAAGAGTATAATCAAATTAAAAATAAAGTTTAAACTTTTGTTGTACTCATTCCTAATGTAGTTAAACCTATTGCTAAGGCGGTGAAAATAATACAAAAATCAATTAATAATTTATAAACCTACATTAGAGTAATTTATAAAATTGAATATTTTATTTTCATCTTAATTTTTGATTAAACTCAACAAAATTAAAGTTTCTGTTTTACCACTTTAATTGTTTTCAAGAAAAAGGAGTTTTAAACCGATACTGTTAATAAGAACTATTAAACAAAAAAGCCCCATTTTTAATGAGGCTTTTTTAAAAAAAATATCAAAATTAATTACTCGTAATTTTTATATCGTCTGGCTCGTAAGTAGCAACTTGTGAGGCTGCAGAACCAGCTGGTGCTTGATACCTAAAAGCTATATTAATTTTTTGACCAGCATAAGCTGATAAATTGAATGGTCCAAAAGGATCGAAAGGTGTAAAAGTAGAACTAGGATTAGCTGGAACTGTATTAAGCAACACCCAGTTTGCCGTAGCTACATTTGTACCATTAAAATTGGTGCTCACGTATACATTAAATGTACCAATCGGAAATCTACGAGCACAAGTATAAGTGAATTTAGGTGCTCCACCTGTAGGCAAAGTAATATCTGGTGTAACTAACCAAGTAGAAATATTAGTAGTTGGTAAAGCAGTACTTGTAAATGCACTTACTATTGGAAAAACACTTCCACTGAAAGCTGCTAAACGGTACACTACATCGCCAGTTTCGCTAATATTACTCCAACCTGGAATTACTAATGGGTTTGCACCAGTTGTAGAATAAGCGTTAAAATCTTCTTCAAACAAAAAGCATCTTGAGTTTCTAAATTGCACATCGCTTGTGTCTCTAATTACTAATTGTCGAGTAGTGCCAAATACAGTATAAACTGCTGTTACACTTCCATTTCCACTAGGTACTCTTACACCAGCAAAGTTGGCATATCCACTGCTACGAATAATTATTGATTGGCCACTGCAATCTCTTACTGTGATGTTTACACTACGCTTAAATGCACTAGTATCGCTCCAAGTTTTTCCTAAATCTCCTTTGCCAATTTCAAAGTTATTCAAACGAACTAAAGTACCAATTTGAGCACTTTGCATAGCAGTTAATAATGATGACACACTACTTACGTTGGTAATGGTATAAGGTTGGTCTAATCTTCCTCCAACTATAAAATTATCAATAGATGTTGATGGAATACCTGCCAATGTTGGGTTTGAAGGATTGCTACGCTCTAGCATACCTAATTGTATTACGCCACTATAATCGCTTAGTGTAAGACCTTTACATTTTATGAAAATTTCTTTACCAATTGGAAAATTCCCATACAAACTAGTACTTTCAAATTGTATTGATAATCCTCCAGTAGCATCTTGTATATAAATTTCTTTATAAAAATTTCCACTTCTATCGTTGGCTACAACAACTCCACGAATAACCGTATCACCTACAATTAAATCGTAGCTACCAGATACAGCATGGCGTGCTTTAAATGCAGCTATTGTTGTATTTGCTGTAATTGTGGGTGTAGGATTATAAGGCGGCTCATCAAACTTTTTACTACAAGAAATCATTACACCTGCTAAAGCAACAAATAATGCTACAATGAAGGTTATTTTTTTTGAGTTCATATTATTGATATTTATTTTTTTAAATGATTGAATGAAAATTATGATAATTAAAATCTAAGATTAACACTTGCTTGATAATTAATACCAAAAGCATAAGAAAAACGTGCAGGAAACCTATCAGCATCGTTAGTTCTGAAATCGTATCTCAACTGCTCAAATCCACCTTGAATAATATTTTGATTGTTTAAAACATTATTAATACTAAAGTTGAAAACTAAAAAAGTGTTTCTATTGTTAATTTCCCAACGCTTAGGCAACTTCCAAGAATATCCTGCAAATACATCTAAAGTACTTTGAGCTGCAAAACGTTGTTGGTTTAAAATTTTGTTCCACTCAGCACTTTGATAAGGTACGTTGCTTACAGCTTGTTGTGTTCTTCGAATAGGATTAATTTCTAAATAATTTTGATCGAAATAATTAAAGTTTACACTCACAAACCAAAACTTAGGACTACGATAAAACAATCCAATATTATAAGCTTCTTGTGGTGTACCTCCTACTCTATAATCTTTACTATATATTGAATCTTCTCTTAAAACTTCTGATGTATTATCTAAAGTTGTACTACTTCTCATACGAGAGGTATAAATATATTTTCCAATATTAGCAGCTGCATTTATGCTTAGTGCTGAGGTTAATTTAAACTCTGCCCCAAACTCTAAACCCATATTTGCTTTGTTGATGTTGGTTAAACCATAGTTAACTAAATTTTGGTATTGGTCGTGAAAAAAAGACAATACATTCATTTGGTTTCTGAACTCTGTATAATACCCTGTTGCTCTAATTTTAAGTTTAGGAGCATTTAATACGTAACCGCCTTCTAGGGTTCTTATTTCTTCATTAGTTACATTGTTTTGAGTGGTATTTCTTGTTCTTGGAGATACATAAACATTATCAAAGAAAGGAGCTTTTGTAAGCATTCCTACATTGGCATACAAATAATTTCTTCCATCTATTTTAAAAGTAAATCCAGTTTTAAAATTGTAATTATTAAAGTTTTGTTTTGGAGATTCACCAAAACTATTGTTTAAAAACAATCCATTTTTATAGTTGCCTGTTCTAAAGAAGTTTGTGTTACTAATTTCTAATGCAACAAAATAATCCATATTGTTGAATTTTACTACTGCTTGGCCCCAAGCAGCAGCTCTAGATATGGTAATATCGTAATTATAATTATAATCATCACCAACTCTTACAATTCTATTTGGAGTATTTACATTAGGTTGATTAGCTAGTGGGCTATTTGGAAATTGACGCTCAGCAAATTGTGCTAAATCTACAAAATAATCACCACCTAATAAGTCGTTTACTCTTTTAAAATTTTTATTTTTTTGGAATTGATAACTTGCACCAAATGTTAACTCAGTTCTTTCTCCTACCCTTGTATTTAAAACAGAATTAATATTAAAACGAGTAGTATTGGTAACAAACTCACCTAAAATAAACCTGCTGCGTTTGCCAGAAACACCATTAAAGGTTTCATTATTATTTCTATTAAAATCATATAATCTATGCCAATCTATTTGACTTGCATTAGGATTGGTTTTCCAGTCGTTAGCTGCAATTTCTGCTAATCTTGGATCTTGCTGAAAGCTAGGCAAATTTCTGTAATAAATTGGGCTTGGGTTAAAAGCATTGTACCAATCTAAACCACTTGAAGATCTATCGCCAATACTAAAACTAGCAGCTGTCATTAAGTTAGTAGCATTATTAATCCTGTAATCGTGTGTTAAAATAGCAACTGGCTGATTGGTACGTGCCACATTAGCGTTTCTCTTTTTGCCATTTTGCCAACCCCAATTAGGATTGTAATAATTAGTACCTAGCAAATCAAAAATTTCTTGCATAGCTGTTCCTTGACGCCCACTTTCTGTAGGTGTGCCAAAAACTACAAGAGACAATAATTGTTTGTCATTTAGTTTTTTATCAATTCCAACAAACCAGCTCCAACTATCAAAATAAGTTCCAGGAGTATAGCCTTCTGCTGCATATCTTCTTGTACCACTAAAACTAAAAGCCCAGCCTTTTTTACTTAAACCAGTGCTGTGCGTAATATCCATTCTATGTTGGGTAGCTCTATTGCTATAAGCATATCCTATTTCAGTTTGTTTACGCTGTTTGCTTGCTCTAGCATCTATCATTGTGCTACTACCAATATCACCAATTGTAAATGTTGCAGGGCGTAAACCAATAGACAAATCTCTATTTCGCATCACATCATTTAATCCACCCCATAAACCAAATGGCGTAAAACCATTATCAAGGTTATCCATGGGTACACCATTCATAAATGTTGCAAAAAGTTCTCCATCATATCCACGAATTCTAAATCTTGTAGGACTAAAGTTAAATGATGCTGCACTAAAAAAGGCATCTCTACCAGCAGTTAAAAGAGAAGATACATTTTGATTGCCATTATCTGCAAAATCATTGTCATCTAAACTTACCACAGCATTATTTGCCATTACTTGGTCTTTGGCATCATCTAGTAACTTAGTTTGAATAGAATCATTTTTTTGCTTAGTAGAATCTTTTGCTACAGTAGTTTTGGGAGTTTGAGGCTTTATTTGAGAAAAGACAATTGTAAAACTTGCCATACATAAGCCAGCAACTAAAAAAAGCTTTTTTATCATAATTAGTAATGAGTATGCAAAAGTAATGTTAAAACTATTCCAATTATTGAATTAGGATTAACAATTAATAAAGAATTTACATGCTATAAATCTAGTTTTTGTAACAATACTCTACCCATATTAAGTAAAGCCTCTTGTGTATAACCAGCAATATGAGGTGTAATTAAAACATTTGGCATTGAAAGTAAAGTGGTTAGTTGATTTTTTTGAATCGAACTCAAACTACTCAGTTTTTCGTTTTCCAGCACATCAAGACCACAAGCCAAAACTTTTTTGGAGCATATACTTTTAATTAAATCATCTGTTTTTACAACTTCTCCTCTACTTGTGTTTAATATAATTATATTTTTTTTAAACTGATTGAAGAAAGAAGCGTTTGCAAAGTATTTTACCTCGTTAGTTAAAGGGAGATGAAAACTAACCACATCTGCTTCGTCAAAAATTTCTTGAAGGTTTGATTCATTTACAAAGTGATTACCAAAGTCATTTTTGTATTTATCGTAAGCCAAAAGCTTTACACCAAATGGCTCAAGTAATTTTGCAAAAGCACTACCTGTGTGGCCAAAACCAATAATGGCAACAGTTTTACCCCTTAATTCAGTTCCTCTATTTTCATCACGCTTCCAAATTAATTGCTTTACTTCTTGGCTACTCGTTGTTATATTTCTCAAAAGGTTTAACAACATACCCAAAGCCATTTCAGCTACAGCATTACAATTGCCTTCGGGGCTACTTATACATTTTATTCCTTTAGACATTGCATATTCTACATCAATATGTTCCATGCCACTACCCAGTCTTCCTAGCCATTGTATTTGTTTGGCTTCATCAATCATAGCTTTATCAAATAAAATACTTGTAGTAGTAATTACACCATAAGCATCTTTTATTTCTTTAAAAAGCGTTTCGTAATTCATATTTTTATTGTACAACACATTATATCCTTTTTGAGTAAGGTGTTCTATCAAATAAGGATGAGTTTTTGCTGTTACAATTATTTTTTTCATTACCTATTTTAATTTAAAAGTAAGATTTGCAAAATCTTGGACTGAAAGATTTTCGGCACGTTTAGTAAATAATTCGTCTTGCAAAACTTCAGTATCAAACATAGATTTTAAGGGGTTACGCAACATTTTTCTTCTTTGATTAAACGCAGTTTTTACTAAATTAAAAAATTGCTTCTCGGATTTAAAGTTTGCAAACTCTTTTTTTCGAGTTAGCTGAATAACGCCACTCATTACTTTTGGTGGTGGATTAAAGCTTTCGGGTGGCACATCAAACAAATATTCAACATCGTAAAAAGCCTGTATAAGCACACTTATAATTCCATAATCTTTATTATTTGGTTTTGCTGCAACCCTAACTGCTACTTCTTTTTGAAACATTCCAATTACAACGGGTACTTGCATTTTCCAATCCAAAACTTTAAACAATATTTGGGAAGAAATATTATAAGGAAAATTGCCAATTACTACAAACTCTTCCTTAAAAGGTGCATCAATTTGCAAAAAATCCTGATGAATAATTTTACCTTCTAAAACTGGATATTGCTTTAATAAATAAGGCACTTTTTCGTCATCCAATTCTACAGTTTTAAAATCTATATTTTGTAGTTTAATTAAGTGTTTGGTTAAAGCACCAGCTCCTGCACCAACTTCAACTAGTTGGTTAAAACTGTTTTTTTGCAAAGCATCTACTATTTTTAAACAAATAGAATCGTCTTTTAAGAAATGCTGACCTAAACTTTTTTTAAGGGTATAATCCATGAGGATTTTTTGATTTATGATTGGTTGATTGGTGGATACAGGACTTAAATTTGTAGATTGAATTTGCTAATTTGATAATTTGCTAATTAAACTTGTAGTAGAATATCCTTCTACAATTTCATTGATTACAACTTTACCACCATTTGCAATTACTTCTTTGGCACCAACAATTTTATCGATGGTATAATCTCCTCCTTTTACCAAAACATCTGGCAAAATATTGGTAATTAAATCAAAGGGAGTGTCTTCATCAAAAACTACAACAGCATCAACCATTATAAAGTTCGCTAAAATATTTGCCCTATCCAACTCTTTATTTATTGGCCTTTCGGGTGATTTTCCTTGCCGCTTTACACTATTGTCACTATTTAACCCAACAATTAAAACATCAGCTTGTGAGGCTGCTTTTTGTAAGCTATAGATGTGGCCCACATGCACAATATCGAAACAACCATTTGTAAAAGCAATTGTTTTTCCCGTGGCTCGCCAACTTGCAATTTGCTTTTTTAAGTTTTCGAGAGTGAATATTTTACTAGAAATTACTTCAACTTTTTTCATTAATTAATTTTAAAAATTCCTGATGCAAAGCTATAACTTGTGGTAATAACATTTGTTGTTCATCATTAATCAATACAAAATCACAGAGTTTCATTTTTATAGAATCATCAATTTGATTGTTTATTCTTTGAATTACTAATTCCCTCGAAATGCCATCTCTCTTCATTACCCTATTTATTTTTATATGGTTTGGAGCATAAACACCAATAATATAATCTAGTCCTTCGGCACTTGCAGACTCAAACATTAATGCTGCTTCTTTTACAGTATAGGGGGCAAATTGTGCATCATTCCATTGTTTACCAAACTCAATAGTAGCAGGGTGCACAATAGCATTTAGTTTTTCCAATGCAAAACTATCGTTAAATACAATGTTGGCTAAAAAACCTCGTTGTAATATATTCCCTATGTAGGTTTCTTCACCAAATTCATCAATGATTTGTTTTTTAATACTTTCATTATTTTGCATTAAATACTTTGCAGTGGCATCAGCATCTAAAACAGGAATTCCAAGTGCTTCAAATATTTTTGAAACAGTAGATTTTCCGCTACCAATGCCTCCTGTTAGTCCAATTTTTAGCATACCATACAAACTTAATTTTCTCAACATTCTACTAAAAAAGGAATTTGAGAAGTGTTTTTAACACTTGATTATTTGTTTAACTCAAAAATCAAGTTGATTTATAATCTTAAATACTTGTTTTAAATAAAAAAGCCGTTTCAAAATTAACTGAAACGGCTGTTATTATTCTTTAAATTAAAACGAACTAACCTTGAGCCTGTAATTTTTTAATACTTTCAGTAAGTTTAGGCAACACTTCAAAGCAATCGCCAACTATACCATAATCGGCAGCTTTAAAAAATGGAGCTTCTGGGTCTTTATTAATTACCACAATAACTTTACTTCTATTTACACCAGCTAAATGCTGAATTGCTCCACTAATACCAACAGCAATATAAAGATTTGGAGCAACTTGCACCCCAGTTTGTCCTACATGCTCATGGTGTGGTCTCCAATGTGCATCACCTACAGGGCGACTACAAGCAGTTGCAGCACCCAAGGTTTTTGCAAGATCTAAAATTATTCCCCAATTTTCAGGTCCTTTTAATCCCCTACCACCACTTACTACAATATCTGCTTCTGTAAGTGGAATTTCTCCACTCACTTTGTTTACAGCTTTCACAGTAACTTTTGAAGCTGCTACTTCAATGGCTAATGGTTGAACAGTTGCTGTACCTTCAACTAATTGAATAGAAAAGCTATTAGGATTTAAGGATATTACTTTTAAAGCACTTGTAATACTTACATTAGCAAATGCCTTACCACTAAAAACTGATTTTTTTACAGTAAATCCATTACTTACATTAGGCAATGCTACAGCACCAGCAACTAAGCCAGCTTTTAACCTTGCAGCTACTCGAGCAGCAACGGCTTTACCAGTTTGATTGTGACTAAACACTATAATGCTTGCCCCAACTGCATTTACAGCATCGGCAATTGCTTTTGAATAAACCTGTGCATCTACATTATTTAAACTACTATTTTGTACTTGATGAATGGTTTTAACGCCATACTTTCCTAAAACTGTTAAATCATCTTTAACTTCTCCTAAAACAACACCAACAGCTTCGCCACCAACTAAAGTAGCCACATTTGCACCATAACTTAAAGCTTCATAAGAAGATTTTTTTACATGTCCTTCTGCTTGATCTATAAAAACTAATACTTTCATTTTAAAAATTTGAAAATTTAAGAATTCGAAAATTAGAAAATTATTATAAAAACTTCATTTTCACATTTTCATATTATCCCATTTGCTAATTAAATTGCCTTCGCCTCTTCGTGTAATAATCTTACCAATTCATCCACATTATCAGCATCAACCAATTTAACACCAGCTTTTGCAGGTGGTAATTCAAAACTTTCAATGCTTGTTAATGCTTCTATGTTTGTAGGTTCAACTACTTTTAATGGTTTAGAACGAGCAGCCATAATACCTCTCATATTAGGAATTCTTTGCTCGGCAACACCTTTTTGGCAACTTACTACTAATGGTAATGCAACTTCATTTACTTCTTCACCACCCTCAATTTCTCTTGTAACACTTGCAGTAGTTCCTTCTAATTCAAATTTTGTTGCTAATGAAATATAAGGAGCATCAATTAATTCTGCAATCATTCCACCAATTGAAGATCCATTGTAATCTATGGTTTCTTTACCAGTAAAAACTAGGTCGTAAGCACCATCTTTAGCAATTTGAGCAATTTGAGAAGCTATGTAAAAACTATCTGCATTATCAGCATTTACTCTTATTGCTTCATCTCCACCTAGTGCTAATGCTTTTCTAATTACTGGTTCTGCATCAGCCAATCCTACAGTAATTAAATGAATTACAGTAGCAGCATCTTTTTCTTTAAGCTCTATAGCTCTTACTAAAGAGTACCATTCGTCGTATGGATTAATGATAAACTGTACACCAGCATCATCAAACTTTGTATTGCCATCTTTAAATGCAATTTTTGAAGTTGTATCTGGTGTTTTACTTACACACACTAAAATTTTCATATTCAAGATTTAAAATTAGTTGTTTATGCAACTATTTGCAAATATAAATGTGTTCTCTATTTCAGAATAGAAATAAATCTATGTTTTTGTAAAAATTTTCACAAAAAATAAAAATTGATTTTATATGTTAATTAAACAAAAGCATTCCATTTTTGTTAGAAAACTATTCTTTAACAATAAATGAAATTATAAACCAAGAATTTGAGGATTTAAAAATTCTCAGCAAATAATACAAATGGCACTAAAAATTTATACAAAAACTGGTGATAAAGGCAAAACAAGTTTAATTGGGGGAACAAAAGTTCCAAAAAGTAATATTAGAATTGAAAGTTATGGAACAGTTGACGAACTAAATAGCTTCATAGGATTGGTGAACGATTATGTAATTGACCCAACAACAAACAGCACTTTAAAAGAAATACAAGACAGATTGTTTACAATAGGAAGTTCTTTAGCCTGCGACCCTGATAAAGAGCCTTTAATGAAAATGCCAGATCTTTTAGAAAGTGATGTAGTATTTTTAGAAAATGAAATGGATAGAATGAATGAAAGCCTTGCCCCAATGAAGTTTTTTATTATTCCTGGTGGAGATGTTGCAATTTCTACAGCACATGTAGCAAGATGTATTTGCCGTAGGGCAGAAAGAATTTGTGTACAAATGGATGAAGAAGGACTGTTTATTGATGCTTTGGTAATTAAATATATAAATCGACTAAGCGACTATTTATTTGTTTTGGCAAGATATATTGGTTTTTTAAAAAATGTACCTGAAATACCTTGGAAGCCAAGGGTTAAATAAAGCATTTGCATAAAAAAAGCTTCCCAAAATTGAGAAGCTTTTTTTGTGCCCCGGAACGGAGTTGAACCGTTACGACCGTTGCGGGTCACAGGATTTTAAGTCCTGCGTGTCTACCAATTCCACCACCGGGGCTACCTAAAAAAAATCTCGCTACTCAGCGAGATTTTGTGGAGCGAAAGACCAGGCTCGAACTGGCCACCCCGACCTTGGCAAGGTCGTGCTCTACCAAATGAGCTACTTTCGCTTTTAAGAACTTTTTCCTTTTTTAAAGGAGTGCAAAAATAGAGGTGTTTTTTAAACTACAAAATATTTTTGCAAAAATATTTTTACTTGTACTCAGGTGTGTATTTGCTACTACCTTGAATTTCAATATCAGGTTTGCCTTTATAACGTTCAGTGTATAATCTTCCACAAGCTCCTAACAAGAATACTACTAAACAAGTTAATTGTAAGTAAAATAAAAAACGAGATGAGTTTACCCAATTATCGGTAAAATCATTATTTTTTTCGTCGGAAACTTGAAAAGCCATAGAATTATTTTTTGCAAAAATAGGGTTATGAAAAAAATAAAAAAATCATTTTTTAAAAATATCGTTAAATGTAGAAACTCCTTTAACAAAATGCTTGTAAACGACCGATTGTTGTAGCATACAAGTTAAACTTAATGATGGTTTTCGATAGTCAATTGGTTTTAGCTGACCTTTAAGCCATAACTTAATAATTGATAAATGTGCAAAGAAAATTGCACTAAAAAAACTAACATCTCCATTAAGCAAACCCTTCCAAGCACTGATACCATCTAGGGTAAAGCGATAAGGTAATTTCCAAATTTTTTCTTGCCAAGGCAAATTTTTACAAAGCATCCATAAATTGTTTCTAAAATTTAAAAATACTTTTTGACCGCCCCTTGGTAACGTTCCTGCCCCAACATGATATACTTCACTTTTAGGGCATACAAAAATTTTA
This sequence comes from Chitinophagaceae bacterium, assembly GCA_049242885.1. GTDB lineage: Bacteria > Bacteroidota > Bacteroidia > Chitinophagales > Chitinophagaceae > CAIVPM01. The sequence goes on along the minus strand of JBMLOQ010000078.1, from coordinate 12,548 downwards.
TACCCTTTTAGCTTTAATCTCCAACACAAATCTATTTCTTCTTGATGGGCAAAAAACCTTTCATCAAAGCCACCTACTTGGTTAAAATATTCAGCTCGAATAAACAAAGCTGCTCCACTTGCCCAAAAAACTTCTTCAGTGCTGTTATGTTGCCCTTTATCTTCTTCTAAACAATCAAAAATTCGTCCTCTAGAAAATGGATAACCTAAATAATCAATCCAACCTCCACTTGCTCCTGCATACTCAAACAAATGCTTTTGTTTGTAAGATAAAAGTTTAGGCTGGCAGGCTGCAATATTTGTATCAGTTTCAAGTAAATCAATAATTGGTTCTATCCAATTAGCAGTTACTTCTACATCGCTATTTAGCAAAACAAAAATATCAGCATTTACTTTTTGTAATGCCCAATTATATCCACCAGCAAAACCTAAATTGCTTGAGTTTTGTAAAACAGAAATAGATGGGTAATTATTTTTTAAAAAAATGATTGAATCATCAGTAGAGGCATTATCTGCCACAATAATTTGCAGATTTTGGTATGTAGATGAGCATACACTAGGCAAAAATTGCTCTAAGTAATGTTTACCATTAAAATTTAAAATTACAACTGCAACAGATAATTTGTTCAAACCTTTTTATTAAAGTGTTGCGAATGTAAGAGAAGAAAATTTTAAGGCACTAATTTTATACAAAAAAATGGCAGGACTGATTATTTACTAATCTCAATCATTACAGGCAAAATAGCGTTTTAATAAAACTTTTTACACAATTTACTTTGAGTTGATAGTTAAATTAAGCAAGTGAAACTTTAAAACACAATAAATTTATTTGGCTTTACTTCTAATAGCAAGAAAATAAACAGGCACACCTAGCAAAGTAATAATTAAACCTGGCCAAGTAAATTGTGGCTTAAAATGTACAAGTAAAAAGCAAAAAGTTCCACCCATTAAAAGGTACAACATTGGTAAAATTGGGTAGCCAAAAGCCTTGTATGGGCGAGGCAAATTGGGTTCTTTTTTTCTTAAAATAAAAATACCAATTATGGTAAGCATATAAAATAATACCACTACAAAACTTATCATATCTAGTAAATCGCCAAATTTTCCGCTTAAACACCAAAGACAACAAGCCAAGCATTGTATCCATAAACCTTTTTCTGGAACACCATATTTATTTAAAACGCCCACTTGTTTAAAAAACAATCCATCATTTGCCATGGTATAATACACTCTTGCACCAGCTAATATCAAACCATTGTTGCAACCAAAGGTGCTAATCATAATACATATTGCTATAAAAATTGTTCCAAATGCTGGGAAAATTTTATTGGCTGCAGCTACTGCAACTCTATCATCTTTGGCAAATGCAATTTCGTTTAAAGGCAAAACATTTAAGTACATAAGATTGGTACATATATAGATAAGGGTAACAATTAAGGTGCCTAGGAATAAACTTAAACCAATATTTCGAGCAGGATTTTTTATTTCACCAGCAATAGAAGCTACATTATTCCAAGCATCGCTACTAAAAATACTACCAACCATAGCAGCAGCAATGCCACCTGCTAAGGTGCTTCCTGCAATACCAATCCATTGTGAGGGCTGTAATACACCAGTTGCATCTTTTGTACCTAAATTTTGCAAAGCTGTAAAACCAGTTTTCCAGTTTTCGATCCAAAAACTTTCTTTTACTAGTAAAAAGCCAAACACAATTAACCCAAACAAAGCAGCCAATTTTGCTGTAGTAAATATTCGTTGAATACTTTTAGCCTCTTTTACACCTCTTGTATTTATGTAAGTAAGCAAAACAATAATAAAAATGGCAACTAATTGTCCACTATAAATTTTTAATCCCAGCACATTTGTTAAGTAATAATTATTCCCTAACTCAGGAACAAGGTAGGCCAAAAACTTAGAAAATGCAACCCCCACAGCAGCTATTGTTGCGGTTTGAATTACTGTAAACAAACTCCATCCATATAAAAAACCAATCAAAGGGTTATAAGCTTGTTTTAAATATACATATTGACCACCAGCTTTAGGAAACATACCGCTTAATTCTGCATAACTAAGAGCTGCTATAAGTGTCATTAAACCTGTGATTAACCATATTAAAATAAGCCATCCTGCACTGCCTACATTTCGAGTAATATCGGCACTTACAATAAAAATTCCTGAGCCAATCATACTGCCTGCAACAATTAAAGTGGCGTCAAATAAACCAATAGAAGGCTTAAAACTTTCGCTAGTATTACCCATAAACAATTTGTTTTGTAACGAAGATAGAGGAAACATTAATAAAGCTCGATTCTACCACAAAAAGGTGGAAGAAAAAGTTTTTACGATTGATTGACGATTAACCAGAATTTATAATTTCACATTAACTGCCAACATAAAGTTTGTACCAGCCATTGGAAAATAAAAATTCTCTGTGTTAAACGCCCCACCTGCAATATAACTAAATGTATAACCATTGGGCACATACATAGCATTAAAAATATTATTGACTTGAGCAATGATTTGAACACCACTTACAGATTTAACTTTTGGACTAAAAACTACTCTTAAATCTTGGGTATAAAATGCCTCTAAGCTTCTTGCATTATTTGATGTATTATCGAGAAACTGTTTGCCCACATACTTACTAATAAATGAACATTCCAATGTTTTTATTGGAAGATAATTTAGTGTAAATGAACCAACTATATTTGGCGACAAACTAATATCAGTATTGGAATGATTTACTGTTTCTTGAGTTCCTACATCATAATTATCAAAAAATTCAGTAAAACGATTAATCTTATTTCTGCTAAGTGAAAGATTTGACTGAATATTGAATTTATTGTTAAAATTATGTGCAGCTTGTAACTCTATTCCTAGTCTATAACTCTTATCTACATTAACTCTTGTATAAGCACCTACATCATTTATTTTTCCAGTATTTACTAACTGATTGTTATAAAACATACCATACAAATTAGCAGCAATAAATGTTTTTTGCCATCTTTTTTCAATACCAATTTCTATGTTGTGCAATTGCTCGTGCAAAGGTTGTGCAATGGCACCTGCTTCAAAATCGTCTCTATTGGGTTCTTTATTTGCAATAGCATAACTAATAAAACTTTGCCATCCATTGTTTGTGTAAGTAACTCCAATTTTGGGATTTAAGAAACCAAAGTTTCTTTGGATATTTAAGGTAGGATTGTTTCTAAAACCATTCATAGTATACTGAACTGCTCTATACTGAACATCGGTAAACAATTGCCATTTTTGAGATACAGCATACTCCCATTTAGCAAAACTGTGTTGTTCAGTTTTTGATGCTGGCGTATTATAAAAGTTGTAATCAATTGGCAAACCTCCATTTTTACTCCAAATTAGTTTACCAAAATGATCCCCTTTATAAGTACTCCAACCACCACCAAAAGTTATAGTAGATTTATTTTTTTGATAAACAAAACTTGCTAGCTGACCATAAAAATTATTATCAAGCCAAAGTTGCCTAATAAAATCACTTCTGCTAATTGTAGTACCACCAATAATTACATTGGGCAAATAATATTTACTAAAGCGTTCATCGGCTTTATAATTTTCGTAATAGCCTACACCAGTAGTTAAAAAATTAGAAAAACTAAGTTTTAAAGTACTTGATAAACTAGTATTATAAAATAATTGATAATGAGTTTGGTTATAATTATCTGTTTCATTGCTATAAGGAGTTCCAGGTTTTTCAGTTCCACTTGCATTAAAAGTTCTATTGGTTTGCAAAGCAACTTCATTTATACCATTCCAAGCTTGATAAGTTTTTTCCTTACCACTAAAAATATTTAATCTTAAACTAGATTTTTTACCAAAATAAGCAGCCGAAAAGTAAAATGCTTCTAAGTTACTACTTGCTCTATCAATATATCCATCACTTGTAATTTTACTCAATCTTGCATCAACAGTAAAATGATTATTTAGTAAGCCACTACTTGCTTTTATGGTATGTTTAAAAGTATTGAAACTACCAACACTATTATTTACTTCAGCTGTTGCTTTTTGTATCAACTCATTAGTACTCATATTTACAGAAGCTCCAAAACTTCCAACACCATTTGTGCTAGTACCAACACCTCTTTGAATTTGTATACTATTTACACTACTTAAAAAATCTGGCATGTTTACAAAAAAAGTACCTTGACTTTCAGCGTCATTAAAAGGAATTCCATTAAGTGTAAAGTTAATTCTAGTGGCGTCAGTACCTCTAATTCTTAAACCTGTATAGCCTACCCCATTTCCAGCATCTGATTGAACTACTACATTTGGTGTAGCATTTAAAACAAAAGGTAAATCGGCACCTGTATTGAGTTTTGCAATTTCTTCTTTCTTAATATTTGTTTTAGTGAATGGAGCTTTGCTACTAGCTCTAACACTTTTAATTTCTATAGGAATTAACTCTTTTTGTGCTACCGAATCATTTACTAATGACTGTGCATTTACATTGATAAATAACAAAATTGCAACTGAGGAACAAAGTAATTTCATGGTTTTATAATTTAATGCCAACAAACCATGAATAGAAAAGAAGAAATAAAAAATTGTAATCCTTCCCTTCGCAGGCATTATCCTGTTCAGGTTTACGGGTATTATCTCAGCTTTTTACAGCACCCCGAGGCAGCACAAAAATAAAAGATTTAAAAATAAGTGTAACTTTTTTTTTCGCTTATCGTTAAATCATTACTAACACATTAAGTGTACAAAATCAAAAAAAAAATCAATAACAAAAAAATTAGAAAAATGAAAAAATTACTATTTGCATTTTTAATGCTATCGCTTGCTGGTACTGTATTTAGCCAAAAAGAAACCATAAATATTGTAAATGATGCCAACGCCGAAGCTAGAAAAGTTGGTGATTTCCATGGTATAGATGTTTCTAATGCCATTAGTGTTTATTTATCTCAAGGCGAAGAAAATGCTGTTGCGGTAAGTTGCGAAGATGCAAGCCAAAACAGCAAAATAACTACAGCTGTAAAAAATGGCATTTTAGTTATAAGATTAGAAAATGGAACTTGGAATGGCTGGAGTTGGAAAGACAAAAGAATTAGAGCATATATAACTGTAAAAAACATTGATTATATCCAAAGCAGTGGAGCATGTACTATAAAACTTACTGAAGCATTTAAAGTAAATAAACTAAAAATTGACATAAATGGAGCTAGTACTTTTAAAGGAAGTTTAACTGCAACAGAAATTAATCTTGATGCCAGTGGTGCAAGCAGTGTAACCATTGAAGGCAGCACAAAAAATTTAACAATAGATGCTAGTGGTGCTAGTAGCATAAAAGCATATGACTTACAAACTGATGATTGCAATGCAGAAGCTAGTGGTGCTAGTAGTGTTGGTATTAATGTACAAAATCAACTAAAAGCAGAAGCCAGTGGTGCTAGTAGTATTCGATATAAAGGCGAACCGAAAAGTAAAGATTGCAATGCTAGTGGTGCTAGTAGCATAAAGGCTAGAACTAGTTAAAAGTAATTTAAAAAATGGTTTGTTCACTTATAAGATTCATAACAATATAAAAGACTCCATAATAAACCAAAATAGATCAAAACAATATGTTGTTTTTTAAAGAAGAATTTAACAATAAAAAAGGCTGCATGTAATAATGCAGCCTTTTTTAAATGAAATGAAATAATTTAGAGCTGAATTGTAGCACCAATACCAATAACTGTTGCTTTTTCAGGAGCACCACCCATAATATAAGTAGCTCCTAAAGTAATCACTTTTTCTTTAATTAAGGCTCTAATTCCTGCTCTTGCCATAGGTCCATTTGCTTTAAGTGTACCTGAACTAAATACACCTACATAAGAAGTAGAAAATAATCCATAACCTGCACCAGCATAAAATCCAAAGTTAGTACCCTCGTCTTCTGGATCTGCTCCTAACCCAAAATTATAGTCAACTACCAATGGAAGATGCAACGTAAGCGAAGAACCCTCACTTGCACCAACTCGAGAATTTGTGCTTCCACTAATTCCTAATGAAATTGGAGCACCCACACTTAGTGCACCAAATGAATAACGAGGAAAGAAAGTTACACCCCAAGCAGTTGTGGACTGTCCTCCATCTTCTTTAGCAATAAAAACTGTAGCACCAACATTTTTTGAAAATTGAGCTTTAGTAGCTCCAAAAAGACATACAGCGATAGCTGTAAAGATTAGTTTTCTCATATAATTTAATTAATTTAAAACAAAATTAATCGTTTGAATTTATTTAAAAAAAAATTTTCACATTTTTTTTTAAATAAATCAAAACCCTCCTCTAGCATTCGGACTTACCTCTAACCCTACAAAATCTTTTGCTAAATATTTATAGTACCCTGTAATAGCAATCATGGCTGCATTATCGGTACAATACTCAAATTTTGGAATAAAAGTTTTCCATTTTTTACTTACACCAAGTTCTTGTAAAGCAATGCGTAAGCCACTATTAGCACTTACACCACCAGCAATACAAATATTTTTCACACTAGTTTCTTGTGCTGCTTTTGCAAGTTTTTTTAATAAAATTTTTACAATCGTATGCTGTATGCTTGCACACAAATCATACAAATTATTTTGAATAAACCCTTGCTCTTGTTTTTGTAAAAAATATAGAATTGAGGTTTTTACACCACTAAACGAAAAATTTAAATCGGGAATTTGAGGCTCGGCAAATTTGTACGCCAAAGCATTTCCCATAGTGGCATATTTATCTATTAATGGCCCACCAGGATAAGGCAATCCTAAAATTTTAGCAGCTTTATCAAATGCTTCACCAGCAGCATCGTCGATAGTTTGTCCAATAATTTGTAAATCCAATGGTGATTTTGCCAATACAATTTGTGTATGCCCTCCGCTTACCGTTAAGCACAAAAAAGGAAATTCTGGTTTGTTTGTATCATCAATTAAATTGGCCAAAACATGGGCTTGCATGTGGTGTACAGCTATTAATGGCTTTTGCAAAGCCAATGCTAACGACTTTGCAAACTGAGTACCTACAAGTAAACTACCCATTAAACCTGGGGCTTGTGTAAAAGCTATTGCATCAATATTATTTTGCAAAGAAAAATTACCTGATTGATGACTAAAAGCCTGTATTAATGCAGCTTCTACAACGGGCACAATGTTTTCTATATGGGCCCTACTAGCTAACTCTGGCACAACACCTCCATACATTTCATGCACTTTTTGCGTTGCAATAATATTACTTACAATGTTTCCATCAACGCAAATAGAAGCAGCTGTTTCGTCGCAAGATGATTCTATGGCTAGTATTGCTGCCATTAATTTGTAGTTTTTTTTTGTTGTAAACGTAGTAGTTTAATGTACTTAACCATTGTAAAATAAGCAATTGTTTTTGCGATAAAATATCCATCCCATCCATCTAAAAAACCACGTTTAAAAATATATCCATTTATAAAAGCAACCATAGGATTTACAATAATCTTAAACCAACTACTTTTTTTGTTTTGCAACAACATAGCTTGGGATTGAATGGTAGTAAACTTATTACTTTGAGTTATGTATTCATCTAAACTATAAAAACTGTAATGTAAAATATCACCTTTCAAATGTTGCAGCTGAGCGTTTTTATTAAGTATAATTTTATCATGCGGATTTGTGCCTCCCCAAAAGCCCATTCCTTGTTTTAACAATCTTATTTTTTTATCAGGATACCAAGCCCCATGTTTTATCCAATGTCCACAAAAACTGGTACAGCGATTCATTATAAAAGCATCTGCTTTAGAATTACGCTCTAGCACTTGTTTTATATTTTGTTGCAAAACTTCATCTAAACATTCATCTGCGTCTAAACTTAATATATATGGTTGGGTACAGTACTCAATAGCTTTGTTTTTTTGCTCTATATAACCCAAAAAAGGTTGAGTAATAAATTTTGTACCAAAGCTTTCGCAAATTTGTTTTGTGTTATCTGTACTTAAACTATCTAGCACGATAATTTCAGTAGCAATGTTTTTTACCGACTCTAAACAACGTGCTATATTTTTTTCTTCGTTAAAAGTTATAATGGCTACAGAAAGCATAATGCAAATGTATTGTTATAGTTTTCAAAATCAAACTGATTAAAATTTTAGAAATAGCCTTTGAATTTTAAATAATTGAAAGTTTGGAAGCTTTTATAAGTTCAGATTTTTTTCTAAATGAATGTTAACTATTTTAATTGTACAATTATTTTTGAGGCATGACAAATTTTATTCCTATTTTCCCTTTAAACATTACGGTATTTCCTAACGAAAAATTAAATCTACACATATTTGAACCTCGATATAAACAATTAATCCAAGATTGTTTTGAAAGTAAAAAAAACTTTGGAATACCAACAGTGTTAAATAATGAAATGCAAGAATTTGGTTGTATTGTTGAGATTATTGAAATAAGCAAAATCTATGATGATGGTAAAATGGATATTAAAACCAAGGGTGTAAAATTGTTTCGTTTGTTAGAGCTTATTAACGAAATTCCTGAAAAATTATATGGTGGTGCAATTGTAAATTACCCTAATAATACTACAGTTGCTTATAAAGCCAATACGGTAAATGTATTGCAACTTGCACGAAAACTACATGATGAAATAAATGTAGTAAAAGATTTTAAAAAGCCCGACATTGAAATTACCAGTTATGATTTAGCACATCACATAGGCTTATCACTGGAAGAAGAATATGAATTTTTAACTTTACTGCAAGAAGACCAAAGGATTGAATTTGTAAAAAGACATCTAAACAAAATGTTAGCAGAACTTGAAAAGCTTTCTCAACTAAAAACCAAAATTATACTTAATGGACACTTTAAAGAGTTGGGTGGTTTTAATTTTAATAGCTTTACAAAACAATAAAGCCCTGAAAATACAGGGCTTTGAATATTGAGTATTTAACATTAATTAATAACTGGTAACCATAATTTCATTTGATTTTTGCTTACCCCATCTCATAAACCCTACAACAATTTCTCCTTCACAATTACCATTGCAAATAGGCATCATTACTTTTCTTACATAACTTCCATAATGGCTTTCGTACAAAGGTTTTATTTTATAATTAGTAAAACTACCTTTTACACCCACTCCAAAAGGTGCATTGTTAATGTATTTAAATTCTTTCCATTGCATGCCATTTGGTACAGTTGCTATTAATGATTTTTTGTACCACATTTCAGCATTTTTAAACTCATAACTTCTATCATACACGTGTTCATAAGCCAAACAACCAGCATAATAATTTAGGCTATACAAGTTTGCAGCATATCTTAAAGCCATACTTTTATTTCCACCAACATAGTTTGGTGCAGAAGCATAATATTTAACTAAAGCCCAATTTAATGCTTGTGAATTAGGACTTGCTGCTAACAAGCTAGTAAGATTATTTCTTAATGTAATTGCTTCATTTTTTGTATAAACTGTATTATAAGGAATATACTTTTCAGCTTCTGCATCAATATTTGCCATTGTAGCATTTCTTGTAGCAGGTTCATCGCCAGGTAAGGGTTCTGGAATTTTAAATTCTACTTCGGATGTTGCAGTGCTTTCTTTTTTGGTCGAAAATGGCAAAATTGCAACTGCACTGCAAATTACCATTGTTTGAAAAATCCATTTCATGTTGTTACTTTTAAAGTTTAAAATGTTTTAGGGAACGAACTAAACTTTGCTAAAGCTTACAAAAAAAACAAAACAATTCTTACAGAATTGTTTTATGGGTAATAGATTAAATACGGGACAAAATACTTGTAAACTTTCGATTTTATAGCTGTGGTTTAAAAGTTACATTGCAAATAAAAGATATTTTTTTAAAAAAACATCATTTTACACAATATTTTTTATTACTAATCGTTCCATTACAAAATTTGATACTAAATAAAAATTAAACATACCACTAAAAGTATATTATACTATTTTTACAATAAGCGAAAACATCTATTCATGTCTTTAATAAAAATTCCTACAAGCTTAAATATAGAACTTGGTTTTGAAGCAGCTCCTTTTTATAAACGCTTTTTTGCATGGCTAATTGATATAGTGATTATTGTTTTATATTTTATAATTGTTTATAAAATTTATGACCTTATAAATCCAAAGTTTGATGAAAATACAGCCAATGAAACTTGGTTAAATATGATTATTGCATTACCAGCAGTATTGTATAGTTTTTTATGTGAACTTACAATGAATGGCCAATCTTTTGGTAAAAAAATTTTTAGCCTAAAAGTAATAAATGTAGATGGAGGTAATGCTACTATAAGCCAATATATGCTAAGAAGTTTAATAAGAACTGGTGATTTATATATGGTTATCATACTTATACTAATAACTCTTTTTAGAGCAGAAATGCTTTTGTATGTTGTTTTCTTTTTTTTACTGATGGTTACTGATTTTTTATGTATGCTACTTACAAAAAAATCACAAAGATTAGGTGACATAGCTGCTGATACCATTTTAATAAGTACCAAATCAAAAAGCAATTTAAATGAAACTGTGTTTATGGAAGTTGCAAACAATTACATTCCATCTTACCCAGAAGTAATGAAACTTAGCGATAGAGATTTAAATACTATAAAAAATATTTATAACAATATTTTAAAAAATAACGACAGTGACCTTGCTTACAACACAGCAACAAAAATTCAAACAGTATTAAAAATAAATTCTCAACATTCTAACACAATAGAGTTTATAGAAACTGTTTTAAAAGATTACAATTACTTAAGTACACAATAAAACTTGTTGCATTTTTGTTAAAACATTAATAAATATTATCAACAATATTAGTTGCTAGTATATTTGACCATTACTTAAAACAACCTACATAGATTATATTTTTACTTTTATTATCTGCTCAATTATTATTTATTTAAAAAAGTAACTATGGCATTAGCAACTATTGTATGGATTGATGATGAAATTGAAAGTTTACAATCTCAAAAACTATTTTTAGAAAACAAGGGGTATCAGGTTCATACCTTTACTAATGGATATGATGGTTTTGATTTTGTTAAAGAAAACATGATTGATGTTGTATTAATTGATGAGAGCATGCCTGGCATTAGTGGTTTAGAAACCATTGCAAAAATTAAAGAGTTTAACCAGCAAATACCAATTGTACTAATTACAAAAAATGAAACTGAAAGCTTAATGGATGAGGCCATAGGCAGCCAAATTGCTGATTATTTGCTTAAACCTGTAAACCCCAATCAAGTATTACTTTCTTTAAAAAAAATAATAGATAATAAAAGGTTAGTAGCAGAAAAAACGACAACTGCATACCAACAAGAATTTAGAAATTTATTTATGGCTTTAAACGATAGGCCAGATTACAACGGATGGATGGAAATTTATAAAAAACTGGTTTATTGGGAACTTGAAATGGAAAAAAGTAACAGTCCCGAAATGCAAGAGATTTTAGCCAATCAAAAAGATGAAGCCAATACAGAGTTTTTTAAGTTTATAAGCAAACATTATGCAAGTTGGCTAAAGCCAAATGCTGCAGATGCTCCTATTTTAAGCCACAATTTACTTCAATACAAAGTGCTGCCACATGTAGAAAAAGGAACACCTACTTTTTTTTTATTGATAGATAATTTACGCTATGATCAATGGAAAACAATACAACCAATATTTGCCGAAAGTTTTAGAATTTTAGAAGAAGAAACTTTCTATAGTATATTGCCTACAGCTACACAATATAGTAGAAATGCCATTTTTGCTGGCATGATGCCAATTGAAATTGAAAAGCAATTTCCAAATCAATGGAAAAATGATGAAGAAGAAGGAGGCAAAAATTTATACGAAGAAGATTTTTTTAGAGCACAATTAAAACGCCTTAAGAAAGACAATATAAAAGCATCTTATACCAAAGTTGTGCATCATAACGATGGGCAACAATTATTAAATAATATTCACAATTTATTGAACAACGATTTAAACGTTATTGTTTACAATTTTGTTGATATGCTTAGCCATGCAAGAACAGAAATGGAAGTTTTAAAAGAATTAGCTGGCGACGAAATAAGTTATAGAAGCGTTACTAAAAGCTGGTTTGAGCATAGTGCTTTGCACCAAGCCCTTAAAAAAATTGCCGACAAAAAAATCAGAATTGTACTAGCCACAGATCATGGTACTGTACGTGTAAAAACACCTCATAAAGTTATTGGCGACAAACAAACAACTTCTAATTTACGTTATAAACACGGCAGAAACTTAAACTATGATGCCAAAGATGTTTTAGCTTTTAAAGACCCCAAAGAAGCTGGTTTGCCAACACCTACTATAAACTCTAGTTTTATTTTTGCTAAAAAAGATGATTATTTATGCTATCCCAACAACTATAATCATTTTGTAAATTATTATAAAAATACATTTCAGCATGGTGGGGTAAGTTTAGAAGAAATGATAGTGCCTGTAATAAAAATGGTGAGTAAATAGTTTGAGTTACCTTTAGTAACACTTATGACCATCAAATAAACAATAGCAAATCAAAATATCCTTGAATAAAAACGCTTCTTATAATAATCA
>JBMLOQ010000077.1:0-19410 GCA_049242885.1 Chitinophagaceae bacterium | reverse complement strand
GAGCAGAAAATAATATTTGTAAAAAATCATCATCATATGCTTGACCATTAAAATACTGGTAATCTTGTTTCATGTACTGCTCTATTATCAAAAAATTTTCATTGGAAATAAATTTTAAATAATTCTCATGTTTAAACAATGAATTTATCTGAATTTTATAGGTGGATTCATTTCTTTTAAAAATAGCCATCAATTCTTCAATCTTTTCAAATGTGTTGGTTTCAATTGAAAACAATACATCGTTTCGCATGTTTTCAAAATTTTTTTTGTGCTGCTCAAAAACTAAATCAAATTCTACAAGGTTATTGTACAGCAACAACCATTCTTCTGATTTATTTTTAATACTCGAAAGGGTGTAAAAAAACTTAAATATTTGCTCGTCAATTAACTTAACTTCTATGTTACTTTTATCCAATTCAATTTGTAACTTTTCTTTTACAAAACCAAATTGTTCTTTTTGGTATTTTACTCCTTCATAATCTAAACTCTTAATTTCATTTGGCTTATTAACCAACTCTTCAACCATTGCCAAATCATTTGTTATAGCCTGCTTTATGCTAATTTTTTCTATGTTTTCATCAGAAAATAAAGTATCGAAGCTATGTGTTTCGATAAGATTTAAGTCAAAATTTTCAACAGGTTGTAGCAATAGATTTTTGGAGTCATAATAACCTTTATAAATTTTATTGAACGAATTTTTAGAGAAAAACTCTGTAAAATCTTTAACAAAATCAGTTTCAGTTTCAACAATAATATCTGAGGGCAATTTTATACTTTCATAAACTTTTTTAGTAACTATACTTTCCAGATTACTGTAATTTTCAAACACCTCAAAAGCCATTTTATTATTAATTTCACTAACTGGTTTATTTATTTTCTCTAAAGCCAAAACCCTCTCTTCAGTTGTAGGATGAGACGCCCATTGATCTTTAATTACAATTTTTGATTTATTAAATTTAGTATAATCATGAAGTGTAACTTGTGGTAGTTGATTTGCAATTTTTATTTCATTTTGCTGTGCCAAAAATTGTAATGTAAAGCGTTGTGGTTGGTAAATGTTATTTGTAACTCTACTTTGTTTGATTTTAGTATCATAATGGTTTATAACACTATTATATGATGCATTAGCCAACTCTAGCCTTAGTAAAGAATCTATGAGTGGTTTAGATCCTGTAACATGTGCAGCTATTTCATCGGCATGAAATTCCATTTCTCGTGATAGTGCCATGTAGCTTTTATTTACATAACCATATATAAACTTTAAAAGTTCTTGAATTTGCTTTACTATTTCAATGGCAATCATTACAAAAAAACTAATGTATTGATTAATAGAGCCCCATTGAGATGCAAGTTTGCTATACCCCTCATTGTTGTACAACATATCATAAAGCACTTTATTTACGTTATAAACATAGCTTCCAAGCTTCATAGAACTTTGAGAAAAATGCCCAAACTCATGTGCTAAAATTGCTTTAAATTCGGTTACTGTTACAACATTTACAAGAGCCATGCCTATTTGCAAATTTTTCCTTACAGGAAAGAACATACTCCAAAAACTTGAATTATAAAATACACAAGCATTTACTTCGGGTGATATGTAAACTTTTTTAGGAAAATGAGTATCAACTTCTTCAACTAGCTGCTTAAGTATATTAAATAAAACAGGAGCATCTGCCTCTTTTAACTCAATCATCCCATCTTTATTGATGCTATTACTTGAGAATATAAATTTTACTAAAAAAATAAGTACTAAAATTCCTATACTAATAATTCCTGCCCCACAAACAATAGTAATCCAATGCAAATACATACTTATTAATGCTAAACCAAAATATCCTAATAAAACCACCAAGCCTATAGCTGCAGTAATTAAAAGCAAGTATGTAACAATAAAAACTATTATTGATAGTATAGCTTTAGAAGCCATAGCTTTAAACTGTGGTGAAGTGTTTACACTTGTAATTTTTGATGGCATATAGTTTTGGTAATTTAACCACTTACTAGTAAAATATTATTTACAAGTAAGTGGATATTTTATATTATTTTTTTTGATTACAAATGGTCGAATTCTAACTCGCATCTTCCCTATCCTTCAATTCCTTAATTTTATCTAAAGCACCTGCAACAACATCGCACATTACGGTATATAATGCTCCTGCTTTTTGATTTTCGTAAATGTATTCGAGTGCTAAATTTTCGTTAGCAATTACTGTTTGAGGCAAATTAGGATTTACTTTATTAATACCTTCTTGCAACAATCCAATAATTTCATCGGCGGTTCGGCCTCTTAAATTTTTATCGCAACGAATAATGATTTCATCAAAGTAATGAGCAGAAATTTCGCCTAATTCTCTAATATCTTCATCTCTTCTATCTCCTGTGCCACTTATTACACCTACTTTATATTTATAATCTAGCTTGCTTACAAAATCGCCCAAAAGTCTTAATCCATGTGGGTTGTGTGCAAAATCGGCTAAAAAACTAAAGTTTTTAAAATGGAAAAAATTTAACCTACCTGGTGTAGTATTGCTGCCTGCACTAAATGTTTGTAAGCCAGTTTTTATATCATCAATACTTATTGTTTTAAATAAATAAGAAGATAAAATTGCTGGTAAACAATTGGCTACATTATGCACTGCCTTACCCTCAAAGGTTAAAGGAATATCTTTTACATGTGCTACTCGAATTTTCCAAGTTCCTTTTAAAATACTCACAAATCCATTTTCATAAACACTTGCCAAACCACCATTTTTGCAATGCTCTTTAATACGAGGATTGTTTTCATCCATACTAAATAAAGCGATATTGCATTTTAGTTTATCTTTCATTTTATACACCAAATCATCATCAGCATTTAAAACAGCATAGCCGTGTGGCATTACACTTTCTACAACTGTTGCTTTTACATCTGCCATTTGCTCAATAGTGTTTATTCCACCAAGCCCCATGTGGTCTGCTGCTACATTGGTAACTACGCCAACATCACATTTATCAAACGCCAATCCAGCTTTTAAAATACCTCCTCTAGCACATTCTAAAACAGCAAAATCTACAGTTGGATCTTTTAAAACAAATTGAGAAGAAAGCGGCCCTGTACAATCTCCTCTCATCATTAACTGATTTTGAATGTATACACCATCGCTTGTAGTATAACCTACTTTTTTACCAGCACTTTTGCAAATGTGAGCAGTTAATCGGGTTGTGGTTGTTTTACCATTGGTGCCTGTGATGGCAATTATTGGAATACGACCATTACTTCTATCAGGAAAAAGCATATCAACAACAGGTTCTGCAACATTACGCCCAATACCTTCGCTTGGGTCGATATGCATTCTAAATCCTGGGGCAGCATTTACTTCTAAAATAGCACCACCATTTTCTGTAACAGGTGTTCGTAAATCAGTGGCCATTATATCAATTCCACAAATATCTAAACCAATAATTTTACTAATACGCTCACACATAAAAATATTAGTTGGGTGCACTTCATCAGTTACGTCTGTACTTGTACCTCCTGTGCTTAGGTTGGCTGTTGTTTTAAGTAACACAAGCTCTCCTTTTGTTGGAATAGTTTCTAAAGTATATCCTTTTTCGTCGAGCATTTTCATGGTGCTGTGGTCAACTGTAATTTGGGTTAACACTTTTTCGTGTCCAAATCCACGTCTTGGATCTTTATTGGTTTCATCGATTAAATATTGAATAGTATTTATGCCATCACCAGTTACAGCAGCTGGAGTTCTTAAAGCTGCACAAATAAATTTGTTGTTGATAACCAAAATTCTAAAATCGAAGCCTGTGATAAATCTTTCTACAATTACACTTCGCCCATATTGCTTAGCATTTTCTAACGCAGCAATTGCTTGCTCCCATGTAGTAATGTTAGTAGTGTTTCCCTTGCCATGATTACCATCTATTGGTTTAATAACCAAGGGATAACCATATTTATCAACAGCTTCCTTTAAACCAACTTCAGTTCTTACCACAGTGCCACGAGGCACAGGAATTTCGGCAGCCTCCAATAAATTTTTAGTTTCTTCTTTGTCGCAAGCAATATCTACAGCAATATTGCTTGTGGTAGATGCAATGGTTGCACGAATTCTTTTTTGGTGTATTCCATAACCCAATTGCACCAAACTATGCTTATTTAATCGCATGTGAGGAATGCCACGTTTGGCAGCTTCATCTACAATGCAACCAGTACTTGGACCTAAACGAGTTTCTTCTCTTATTTCTCTTAATTGCTGAATATCTTCGGTTAAATCATATGCTTGTTTATCAATTAATGCTTGTGCAATTCGAACACTAGCTTTTGCTGTATAAACACCTGCATCTGGTTCTAGATAGGCAAAAACAACATTATATTCTCCTTCTTTACCAGTGCCTCTTGTTCTTCCAAAACCAACTTCCATTCCAGCAAGGGTTTGCAATTCCAAAGCAATATGCTCTATTACATGCCCCATCCAAGTTCCTTCTTCTACACGTTGAAAAAAGCCTCCTGGTTTACCAACACTACATCTGTGATTGTACATACTTGGAAACAAAGCTTTTAGTCCTTCTAAAAAACCTTCAATTGTATTAGTAGGGCGTTGCTCTAAATCTTCGAGCTGCAAACGCATTTGTATTAATTTGGGTCTTCTAATACTCCAATAATTAGGCCCTTTCAACACTTTTATTTCCTCAATCTTCATTGTTACATATTTTTTTGGTGAACAGAAAATGGTTACGACTGAAAAATAGGGGAAATTTATGTAATGTTAAAATTTTGGTTAAAAAATGGTTGATTATAAACGTAACAAATGTGTAAAAAATTTGACAGCAAATTGAATTAAGCATTACTGATGGAAAGCATATAGGATGTGCATTAAAGATTAGTAATAGTATATTTAACTCAGAAAATTGATACTATATTCTATATACTTAACTGATTTATTGTTGCTTCATTTAGAGAGTCTTTTCCATGTTCAAGTTTACTTTTTAACTTCTCACCTTCTTGCATCATTTTGTATATACCGGTTGCTTTAGCACTCAAATTTTCTTCCATTTTTTTAAGCACTTCATCTCTACCCAAACTTTCCGGATTTAAATTTCGGATTCTCTCTTCTTGCCATTGCTCTACAAGTTTTCCTTTGTTAATTTCCAAATCATTCAGCAATGCTTTATAGGGTTGCAATGCCTTTTTAAGCATCAATGTGTCCTTTAAACTTATTGCATGCTAAATAGTTTTATGGTATTCTTCTGTTAGTTTTTGTAAAATACAATTTAAGATATTAACACTTAAAATATTGGAGACTAAAAATCCGTTGTTATAAACATTAGTTACCATTATCAAAATATATTATTGAGTAATTAGGTTTTACATGAAAAATACATTTCTAATAATTTGTTTACTTTTTATTCAAGATGTATGTATAGCTCAATATACTAATACCCATTATATTGCACCAAGCCCTTGGAATTATTTTAATAGGTATAACGAACTTGTAATAACTACATTAAGCACCACTGCTGTTACAGTTACAATTTCTGGAAGTGATGGTACGGTTTACTCAAACAATAATACAACTATAGCAGGCACTCCATTACGTTTTCGTTTCCCAGCACTAAATGCTAGTGCAAATGCTAGTAATACTGTTTTAAATGGTGCAGGGCTGATTGTATCAGCAACCACACCAATTGGTGTACAAGTAAGAAACATTGCAAGTGATAACTACACAACCGCTGTAAGTGGCCCTGGAGATGTTGAATTTTGTGTTCAAAAAGGAAACAGTGCATTTACAAGCCTTGGTGATCAGGGAAGAGGCACATCATTTAGATTGGGTTATTATGCCAATGTTACAGGAGCAACTTGTTACTCAGAAACTGGTGCACCTTTATATGCTGTAATGGCAATTAATAATAATACAGTTGTATCTATAAATGGCAATGTATTAACTACTTTAAATGCTGGTCAATCTTATATATTCCAATCAAATCTAGGTAGCCTTCTCACAGCTAGTAATACTGTAGTTGTAAATAGTGGCATGCGTTGTGATTGGAGCAGTGGTTGTGGTGATGGTGTTCAAAGCCAAGTAATACCTACAAGTAACTTAGGTAATACCTACGTGGTGGTAAGAACTAGAGGCAATGCAGGATATGAAAGAAGTACCATTATTGCAACACAAGTTAATACAACTGTAACTGTATTTGTTCCAAATACAAATACAACTCAAAACTATACATTAGCTAACGCTGGAGACTTTATAACAATTAACAATGGAGATGGTAGTACAGCGTTTACAAATAATTATATTACAACTAACAATCCAGTTGCCGTTTATACAGGTAGTGCAGATGGTTGTGAAATAGATATGATAATGCAACCACCATTAAACAATTGTGCTGGTAGCTTTGATGTACAAACGAATCAATTTTTAAATAATGCAATTGGAGGCAATAGTGTATTCCCTTATTTTGGATATGTAATTATTCAAAGCGATACAGCAAAAGTGTATTTTAATGGACAAAATTTAGAATCAATAGTAGGCAATAGAGTTCGCATAGGTACAACTAGCTTTTACATGATACAGTATACCAACGCTCAACTAGGCAACCCTGCAAATCTTAGGTTTGTGGTAAATGCTAGAATAAATGTGGCATTAATAGAAAGTGGTGCAGGGTATAGTATGAGTGCATTTATATCATCTATTGGCAATGCAATGCCTCCACCATCAGTAACTTCAAATTGTGTACCATCAACCTTTACTGCACAACCTGGTTTTAGTACATATAAGTGGTATAATAATGGCAGTTTGGTAAATACAAGTACTAATAATATCCAAACATTTAGCAATAGTGGAAACTATACCGTTACAGGTTCTACTCCTGGTTGTGGTGAATCTTTTCCTTCTACAAACATTGCTATAAGTGCACAACCAAGTTTGAGCGACATTTCTTCAACATCAAATTTAGGCAATGCTTTAAACTTAGATGGCATTAATGATTATATTATTAGCCCAAACTTAGCCAGCAAAATGCCAGGAAACGATTTAACTATAGAAGTTTGGTTTAAAGCAAATGCTGCTGGGGTAATAGTAAATGAATTAGGACAAACCACTCCAAATGTAGGATGGCACGATAGCCAAATAGAAATCCTTCAAACAGGTGAAGTAAGGGTTAGAGTTTGGAATTTAATGAGTATAAGTATTGGAACAGTAAGTTTTGGAACTTGGAACCATGCAGTAGTTCGTTACAACGCAAGTACTTCTGTGCTAGATGGTTTATTAAATGGAGTTGCCTCATCAACTTCATTCACAGGTGGTCGCAGTCATCCAGTTTCAAATGGCTTTGGTTATCACTATGCTTTTGGAGTATTTGATGATACTAATTTAGGAAGTGGGGCTTATTTTAATGGCATAATCGATGAAGCAAGAATTTGGAATGTGGTAAGAACAAATGCCCAAATACAAGCAAATATGTATAATGAATTAGTTGGAAATGAAAGTGGACTAATTGCTTATTACAACTTCAATCAAGGTACAGCCAATGGAACAAACAATACTGTTGCTAATGTTTTAGATAAAACCTCCAATAACAACAATGCAACTTTTAATAATATTGCATTAAATGGTAGTGCTTCAAATTTTGTTCTTGGTCTTGCATCCTCAAATCTTACTGTTGGGCAATCACTTAATCTATCTAACTCCACAAGTGGCGGTGTTTGGAACTCAGTTAACCCAAACATTGCATCTATGAATAGCTCAACTGGTGCCATTACTGGACTTATATCTGGTAACACAATGGTGTACTATACAATTACCAACAACGTTGGTTGTTCTACATCTGTTAATTCTATTATAAGGATTAGTCCTAATATTAAGCCATAGCTACTAGTTAATTTAACTGTTAAAAAAAGAAATTCAACTAATAAAAAAAGAACTAAATGTTTTGCTAATAATGATAAGAATACATTATCAATGGCACTTTGATGTAAATTAATGGAAAATTAAGATTTATTTTAACAGACACTATTTTTTAAAAATGTGCATAAGATTATAGTTTAAAAATTATTACTTGACAAAAAACATATTACTTTTCCGCTCTTAAATAAAATTAATCACATAAAATTTAAAAAATGGATACAAGTAAAATGTTAAGAGCTTACTGCTTAAAAACAAAAGAAAAAAATGTGCCTTTACAAGATGCCGTGATTTCTAAAACTGCAAAAGGTGGTTATATGGCACAAGGCAATGATGGTAAAGGAAATAAAATGACTACCATTTTAAACGAAGCAAAAGCTTTACAAGCCATAGCTGATGGTGTTGCAAAAAAAGGATTCTAAATTTTAGAATAAAACTATATCATCCAAAACTAACTGATTAAGTTTTATAAAAAGCTATCCAACTTGGGTAGCTTTTTTATTGCCCCAAACCAATTGCCACAAAACTATCCCTGCGGCTACACTTATATTTAAACTATGTTTTGTTCCCAATTGTGGAATTTCTATACAGCCATCACAACTTAAAATAGCCTCTTGCTGCACGCCTTCTACCTCGTTTCCCATCACAATTGCAATTTTTTTATTGCTACTTACTATATTTTCTAAACTTATACTATTGGTAGTTTGCTCCACAGCATACACTGTGAAATCGTTTTTTTTAGCAAATTCTATTGCTTTAGTTGTAGTTTCAAAGTATTGCCAAGTAACAGTTTCGGTTGCTCCCAATGCAGTTTTATGTATGTCTCTATGAGGTGGTTGTGGTGTATAACCACATAAATAAATTGCTTCTACTAAAAAAGCATCACTTGTTCTAAACACGCTTCCTACATTGTGCATGCTTCTTATATTATCTAAAATTACAATTATGGGTTGCTTGGTTGTAGTTTTAAATTCATCTACACTCATTCTACCCAAATCATCCATACTTAGTTTTTGCATACTGCAAAAGTATTAATGCAAGTGAATGAAATTTGGAATTATTGGATAATCTTTTGGTGCAAAATTTTTGTTTTTTAAAAAACTTGTATCAGTTAGAGTATATAAAAAGCCTGTTAACTGTCCAATTTCAAAATTGCTTAAAGGAATAAAGTTTCGCACTAAACTATCCGTTTGCCTGGTTGCTTTTACTTGCTTTCTGTAATGCTCCATCATTGCTTGCACTCCAAAAAATCTACCATCATGGGTGTAGGGTGCAGTAACCATAACATTTCGTAAACTTGGCACCATAAACTTTAAGCTATCATCGCTAAAAGTTGTGATACCCATCCTTCCATCATCGTTCAAAAATTTATCTTTTGGCAATCCAACATTTCTAAAACTAAAATCTGTAAAAAAAGGAGGCACATGGCATTGCACACATTTTTTCATAAAAATGTCGTGTCCCAATTGCTCTGGCAAAATATAGTTTGCTTTGCCTTGTTGCACCAAATCGTATTTACTATTACTACTTATTAATTGCACTACAAATTGGCTTAAAGCTTTATTCAAAGTTGCAGTGGTAAAGTTTTTAGAGCCAAATGCTGCAAAGTGCATTTGCTGCATTTTTTTATCTCTGTTTAACTTTTTTAATACATTTTCAATAGTTTCTCCCATTTCATTTGGTGCTGTAATGGGTGCTAATGGTTGTACATCTAAATGATGAATGCCACCATCTGCATTAAACAAAGGTTTCCAAGCTAAATTTTGTAACGCAGGTGCATTTCTATGAGTTAAACTATCGCTAATACCATGACTTAAACTATGATCGTAAGTGCTAAAAGCTGCAAATTGCTGATGGCAACTATTGCAACTTATGCTGCTATCTTTACTAAGTCTAGTATCATAAAACAAAGTTTTTCCAAGCTCAAACCCTTCGTAGGTTAGTGGATTTTCTTTGAAATTGTACAAAGGTTTTGGCCAATTTTTAGGATAAATAAATGGCATTGGGGTTGGCTTTTTGGGTAAATGACCTACAAAGCTCACTAACCCAAAAAAAACTATAAAAATGCAGCTCAACCATTTAATCATTGGATAAAAATAATGGCACATTGCTAAATTATAAAAGATAATTTAAGCTTGGTTTAATTTGTACCAGTAAAACAAATCCTTTTATTGTCCTAACTTTGAAAAAATCAATTTTAAATGTACAAAATACTAGTCTTTTTATTTCTCTTTCAAACCATCCACGCTCAAGTAATCATAAATAAAGATGTTGAAATTGAAAAAATGGTTACCGAAGTAAATAAAGATTCACTTCAATCTTACATTAAAAACATGGTAAGTTTTGGCACAAGAAATACCTTGAGTACACAAACAAATCCTACCAGAGGTATAGGTGCAGCACGTAATTGGGTTTTACAAAAATTTAATAGTTTTATTCCAAATTCTAATGGCCGACTTTCTGCATATATAGACACCACTACAATTTTTCCTAATGGGAGAAGAATAGACTCTACAACGCTCTTGGGCAATGTAATGGCAGTTTTAAAAGGTACTGATACCGCCGACAAAAGAGTATTTATTGTAACAGGCCATTTAGATAATATGCGAACAAATGTGATGGATAGAATGGGTGATGCCCCAGGTGCAAATGATGATGCTAGTGGTTGTGCAGCTGTAATTGAATGTGCCAGAATTATGAGTAAACAAAACTTTAGTGCCACAATAATTTTTATTACTGTTAGTGGCGAAGAGCAAGGTTTACTTGGTGCATACTATTTAGCAAAAAAAGCAAAACAAGAAGGCTGGCAAATTGAAGCTGTTTTAAATAACGATATAATGGGAAGCAATAATAGCAACGAAACCAACATTATTGATAATACAAGAATTAGAGTATTTAGCGAAGGATTACCTGCTTATGAAACAGAAAAAAAAGCAACTGAAATAAGAAGATTGGGTTTAGAAAACGATGGTAAAGCAAGGCAATTAGCCAGGTATGTTAAAGAAATTGGAGAAAGATATGTAGCCAATATTGAAGTAAAATTGATATATAGAAATGATAGATTTTTACGTGGAGGCGACCATACACCTTTTGTAGAGCAAGGCTTTGCTGCTGTAAGATTTACAGAAATGAACGAAAACTACACTCGCCAACATCAAGATGTAAGAATTGAAAATGGCATTGAATATGGCGACCTTGAAAAACATATTGATTATGAGTATCTTAGAAAAAACACAGCCATAAATCTTTCCAATTTAGCCAACCTAGCTAAAGCACCTCAAACACCATCGCAAGTAACTATTGAAACTAAAAAACTGTCAAACAATACTCAATTAAATTGGACAAACAAAGACCCAAAAAACACCAAAGGTTATTTTGTTTTACTTAGAGAAACCACAAGTGCATTTTGGGAGAAAAAAATATTTACCACCAACACTCAAATGATTTTGCCTTATAGTAAAGACAATTACTTTTTTGCAGTACAATCTGTAAATCAAAATGGCAACGAAAGTTTGCCTGTTGTGCCAGTTGTTGTAGGTAGATAAACTGTTTTTTAAAGTAAATAAAACTTCAATCCATCTATTTTTAATACATTTTGCTATCATTTTAAAACAATTTTATGCAATACAAACAAAAACTTTTTGAACTTATTTTCGATGAAGATGAAAACGCATTAATAAATTTCATAGTAAGCCACTCTGTATTAGATCAAGTTGATATTTTAAATGAATATAAAGAACTTGTACAAGAATTGATGGACGAATTTGAAGATGATAGCCAAAACGAATTACTACAATTGATGTCTTATAAAATTGAAGCTTATCAAGAAGCCTATTTAAACGAAAAATTGGCACAATTGCAATACGAAATGGCTGTTGAAGAAAGAGATAAGCTAGTTGAAGAAATGTGGACCAAAATTGAAGGAATAAGATTGTATTTAAAAGAATGTATTCAAACCAACGCCCCTAACGCAAACGAAATGAAAAAACTAGCTAAAGAAATGATTGAACTTGAAAAAAAAGACGGCTATTATGACCCTAAAAACTGGGATTGGTTCAACCCCGAAGATTAAAACTATGCTGCTCCTCTTTACTTGTTTTAAGCAATTCACAAATTACTATCTCTCCAAAGAAGGTGCTTTTTGGGTATTCTTTACCCTAAATTCTTCATTCAACTATCAAAATCCATCAAAAAATCATGCAATCAACCAATCATCAATACACAACTTTCCCTTACTTTTGCAGCCAAAATAAAAAAACAGTCTAATAATATGGCATCTATTGGAAAAGTAAAACAGATTATTGGTGCGGTGGTTGACGTACAATTTGATGGTACGCTACCTGAAATTTACAACTCATTAGAACTTAAAAAAGCTAATGGAGAAATTTTAGTTTTAGAAGTTCAACAACACCTAGGTGAAGATAGTGTAAGAACTATTTCTATGGAAGGTACTGAAGGTTTAGTACGTGGAATGGAAGTAATTGACACTGGAAAAGCGATTTCTATGCCAATTGGTGCAGGCATTAATGGTCGTTTATTTAACGTTACTGGTGATGCTATAGATGGTTTACCACAGTTAGACAAAAAAGGTGGTCGCCCAATACATGCAAAACCCCCAACTTTTGAAAACTTAAGTACTTCTAGCGAAATATTATTTACAGGTATTAAAGTAATCGACCTTATTGAACCATACGCAAAAGGTGGTAAAATTGGTTTGTTTGGTGGTGCTGGTGTGGGTAAAACAGTATTAATTCAAGAGTTAATCAATAATATTGCCAAAGGGCATGGTGGATTATCAGTGTTTGCTGGTGTTGGTGAAAGAACACGTGAAGGAAACGACTTATTACGTGAGATGATTGAAGCTGGCATTATGAAATATGGTGATGCTTTTAAACACAGCATGGAAGAAGGTGGCTGGGATTTGAGCAAAGTTGATATGGAAGGCTTAAAAGACAGTAAAGCAACTTTCGTATTTGGACAAATGAACGAACCTCCAGGTGCTAGAGCTCGTGTGGCTTTATCTGGTTTAACTATTGCTGAATATTTTAGAGATGGTGATGGTACAGGAAAAGGTAAAGACATTTTATTTTTCGTTGATAATATCTTCCGTTTTACTCAAGCAGGTTCTGAAGTATCGGCTCTTTTAGGTCGTATGCCAAGTGCTGTAGGATACCAACCTACACTTGCTACAGAAATGGGTTTAATGCAAGAGCGTATTACATCTACTAAAAATGGTTCAATTACATCTGTACAAGCAGTTTATGTACCTGCAGATGACTTAACTGACCCTGCTCCTGCAACTACATTTGCTCACTTAGATGCTACAACTGTATTAAGTAGAAAAATTGCCGATTTAGGTATTTATCCTGCTGTGGATCCTTTAGATTCTACATCAAGAATTTTAACTCCTGCTATTGTAGGTGATGCACATTACAATACTGCAAACAGAGTAAAATTAATTTTACAACGTTACAAAGAGTTACAAGATATTATTGCCATCTTAGGTATGGACGAATTAAGTGATGAAGATAAAATGACAGTTGCACGTGCACGTAAAGTACAACGTTTCTTATCTCAACCTTTCCACGTAGCAGAACAATTTACTGGTTTAAAAGGTGTATTTGTTAGTATTGATGATACCATAAGAGGCTTCAACGCTATTATGGATGGTGAAGTAGATGAATATCCAGAAGCTGCATTCAACCTTGTTGGTACATTGGAAGATGCAATTGAGAAAGGTAAAAAAATGATGAATTAATTAATTTGACAATTAGCAAATTAGCAAATAAGAAAATTTTTGCAATTTAAATTTTCAAATTTTCAAATTTTCAAATTATGACATTAGATATTCTTACTCCAGAAAAAAAAATATATAGTGGCGATGTTTATGGCGTTCAACTACCTGGAGTTTCGGGTTTGTTTGAAGTGCTTGATAAGCATGCACCACTAGTAAGTGCCTTAAAAAAAGGAACAGTAAAAATTTTGACTAATAAAACTCAAACTCAAAGCTATAACATACAAAGTGGCTTTGTTGAGGTTTTAAATAATAAAGCAACTGTTTTGGTTGAAGGTGCTTTAGAGGCATAACAATTTAGTGAATATATTGTAATCCCTCAATCATGTAAATGATTGAGGGATTTTTTATTTTTGCTAAATATCTTTAAGTACTTTGTATTCTTAGTGTTCTTTGTGTGAATAAAACTACTTTTGCAAAATGCAAATAGTAAATCAGGTATTACAACACTTACCAAAAATTGGCATTAAAGAGCTAAACAAAATGCAGCAAGATGTATTAAATCTAGCTCCAAAACATAAAGAATTAATGCTGTTATCTCCAACAGGAAGTGGTAAAACTTTGGCCTATGTTTTAGGTGCTCTCACACAAATTGACCTAGAAAAAAAAGGCACTCAACTTTTAATAGTAACTCCTTCAAGAGAATTGGCACAACAAACAGAAAAAGTTTTTAAGCAGCTAAACACTGGGCTAAAAATCACTGCATGCTATGGAGGGCACAAAAGGGAAATTGAAGAAAATAATTTAATTGAAACACCAACAGTAATTGTTGGTACAGCAGGGCGTTTAGCAGATCATTTAAGGAGAGAAAGTATAAAGCCCGATACCATTACCACATTAGTTTTAGACGAGTTTGATAAAACCTTTGAGCAAGGATTTACAGATGAAGTTGGATTTATTATTCAATCGCTAATAAATAAACAAAACGATATTTTAGTAAGTGCTACTAAACCAATTGAAACACCAAGTTTTATTACTCTTGACGGTTTTTTTACCCTAAACTTTTTACCTACAATTCCTGTAATTAATGAAAAGTTAGCAATAAAAAAACTTGTTAGCAATGGTGATGATAAAATTGAAGACTTATTTAAACTATTGTGTAGCATTGGTAATAGAAGTAGTATAGTTTTTTGCAATCATAGAGATGCTGTAGAACGAATAAGTAAACATTTAAAACAAAATGGTATTGTAAACGAATTTTATCATGGTGCCATGGAACAACACCAACGTGATAGTGCTTTGTGCAAATTTATAAATGGTACTGTAGAAGTTTTAGTTACAACCGATTTAGCTTCACGTGGGTTAGATATTACTAATGTGCGAAACATTATACATTATCAAATACCAGCTACAAAAGAAAGCTATACACACCGAAATGGGCGTACAGCAAGAATGCATTATAGTGGCACTGTAATTATGATTTTGGGTAAAGAAGAATATATGCCACCTTATGTAGAAGAGGAAGTTGAAGACTTGGTTTTAGAAGGAACATATGAAATACCACAAAAACCAACATGGAGTACTTTATTTATTGCAGCAGGCAAAAAGAATAAAGTAAACAAAATTGATGTAGTGGGATTTTTAATGCAAAAAGCCTTACTAAAAAAAGAAGATATTGGACTGATTGATGTAAAAGATTTTGCAAGCTTTGTAGCTATTCGTAAAAACAAAATGTCATCGGCTTTGGAATTAATTAAAGATCAAAAAATAAAAGGATTAAGGGTAAGGATGGAAATTGCAAAGTAAAATGTAATATCAACGTATTAAAAAGCCCATCAAATTGTCATCTGATGGGCTTTTATTATTACACAAAAATTTCTAAACTAATGCCTTCTTTTTAAACCCAAACCAAGCTGCAGCTATAAGTAACAACCAAATAATTGCACTTGCAACAATGGCAAACTTTTGAGAGTTATAATATGATGCTGGCTTAAACTCAAATACAATTTTGTGATTTCCTGCAGGTACACTTAACCCTCTTAAAACATAGTTTGTTTTTACAATTGGGGTTTCTTTACCATCAATAGTAGCAACCCAACCTTTATCGTAAAAAACTTCACTAAAAACAGCAAACTTATTGCTTGCACTGCTACTAGTATATTCTACATAATCATTGTTGTTTTTTACTAAGCTTATTGCAGCAGTAGTATCGGCTATTTCATCATACTTAACTAAACTCTTACTTGCTTCTTCAACCAATGCAGTATCTTTTGGCGAAAAGCCAGTTAAAGCATTCATCACGTCTAAAGGTGTTTTCTTAAATTGTACATTCTTTACAAACCAACAATTGCCCAAAGCCTCAGGGTTTTGTTGTGCAAAAGGTTGCCCAGTTTGGTTGTCTCTTTGAATAATGTACTTTACATTCATCATATTTACAGCAGGGAAACAATTAGGAAAATTGTAAAACTGTCTTTCAATTAGATCTTGATACAAACTTAATTTTGCTGCATGATACCCACCTAAACTGTTATGAAAATAGGCGGTCAAGGCTCCACCATTAAACGCTGTATTTACCCCACTAGTTAAATCAAAAACTCTATAATGAGATTTATCTTTTTGTATTTCAATATCAGCAGGACTTGGGTTAAAAGTACTTTGATACTCCTCAGCATCTTGATAATTTGTACTACTTAAATAATTAACGTTTACAAGCATTACATCAATAAAAGCAAAAACACCAATTATCACTAACCCAAATTGCCATTTCAATTTATTTTTTATCACAAAATATAAGGCAGCAGCTGCAATTAGCATAAATGCTAGCGTACGCAAAATATCGTTAAAAAACAAAGATTTTCTATCGGCAACTAATCCTTTTTGCAAACTTTTTGCAGCATCTAAAATCACAGACTTTTGATTAGCGTCCTTTATTTCTTCTATTTGTTTAATTAAATTAATATCATTTTCACTTCTATAATCACTAGTTAAATAAATAACAAATGCCAAAGCTAAAAAGCCACCTGCAACCATCAATCCTTTTTTGTATTTTGCAAAAAGTGCTTCTTTATCTTCTCCAAACAACATTTTATTTAAACTCAAGGCAGCCATTATACACAACAATAAAGTAGGCACTACAAGAATCATACTTGGTGCTCTAAATTTATTGTAAAGAGGTAAATGATTAAGCATCCATACGTTAAAGCCTTCAAAAAAACTACCCCAACTTAGCATTATTGTAAATACTGAAGCTGCAGCTATCCAATATTTATACTTACTATCTAGCACAACAAAACCAATAAATGCTAACAAACAAATAATAGCACCTACATATGGTGGGCCACTTGTTCCACCAATTCCACCCCAGTAAAACGACACATAATTATTAAGACTTTGTGCCACTTGTTGAGGCATTTGTTGCAAAGCTTCAATGGCTTTACTTTTATCTTCAGGCATTTCTAAGCCATTGCTTCCACCATACATTCTTGGAACCATCATTACCAATGGCTCAGTCTTGTACATGCTATAACTAAGAGCATAATCTTTTTTTAGACCATCTTTTGTGCTATTGCCTTTGCCACTTTCATCTGCCAAAATACTCCCTCCACGTATTGTTGCTTTAGAGTATTCATTGGTTGTAGCAAGGCTTACAAGATTAACACCTACGCCTAAAGCTCCTCCAAAAATAGATAAAGCTGCTGCCATTATAAGATGCTTATACTCTTTGTTTATTATCCAATGTATTCCAAAACTAATTGCCATAAAAATGGCTATTACAATAGCATAGTAAGTAATTTGAGCATGGTTTGCACCAATTAAAAAGCTTGTAAACAAAGCTGTTAAAGCTGTACCAATAATATACTTTTTTTGAAAGATGAGTGTAAGACCTCCTATAAATGCTGGCATGTAAGCAATAGCTATCATTTTAGTATTATGCCCTGCACCAATAATTACTGGATTATAAGTACAATAGGCGTAGCTAAGTGCTGTAAAAAATGCAACATAAATATTACATCCAAGTATTAGAGCAAGAATATAAAAACATAAGCAAGCCAAGAAAAAGTAAGATGCTGGTGCTGGTAAAAACAATTCCATAACTTTTTGAATATAGCCAACTGTTACAGGATTTTCGCTACCATAAGCTATTTGATAAGCAGGCATTCCACCAAACATACTGTTAGTCCATAAAGGGAAACGCCCATTTTTTTCTTGAAAATCTAAACTTTGTTTTGCCATTCCTTTCCATTGGCTTACATCGTGCTGTTGTAAAACTTGACCATTAAAAATTGGTTTACAATAAATGCAAGCAATTACAGCAAACAATGCAATGGCTACTATATGAGGCAACCATTTCTTAAAATTTATTTTATTCATTAACTAATATTATAAGTTGGGCAAAATAAACTAATTTCAATAATATTTGCAAGATGGCTTAATTAATAATGATTTAAATGAATGAATCATGTGTTTTTTTGATTGAAAAAGTCACAATTAAATAATTTACTAACCCAGTTTAAAAATTTGAATGAATGAAAGTTATCAATTTTTTTAATCGATTTGCATTGATTTGTAATTTCTGTTTTTTGATAGCTATGATGAGCAAAAGCATCCCTAGTTTTACAACTCATTTTATATTCAAAGATTTTATTTTAATATTGGCTTTAATAGCTTTTGTAATAAACGCCATCATGATTTTGGTTACAATTTTAGGCATGCTATCGCCAAAAAGAGCAGCAATTGGAAAGTTTGTTTTTGGATTAAACATTGCTTTTTTTGCACTCCAAGTTTTTTATTTTTTTAATAGTTAATTATGGATAAAATAACCCAAATACAAGCATACTTAAAAGATAATCCTAGCGATAATTTTTTAAGACATGCGTTGGCCTTAGAGAATATAAAATTGGGTAATGATGATGTGGCTAAAGATTTGTTTAAAGCAATTTTAAACGAAAGTCCTAATTACGTAGGTAGTTATTACCATTTGGCAAAACTATTAGAGCGTCAACAATTGTTTGCTGAAGCATTAGAATGGTATACTAAAGGAATGGAAGCAGCAAAAGCTGCAAACGATAAACATGCTTTTGCAGAATTGCAAATGGCTTATGAAGATTTAGAAGATAATATGTAGATTATGCAAAAAGAATTAGATAAAAAGAGTAGCGAATTTTTAGCGTTTATTGGTGTTATTGGAGCAGCCATAGCATTAACTTGCTTTATTCAGCTACTAATTGCCATGTACGATTTTTGGTTTAATTATGTGTTTATTGCTATTCATTTTTATTCATTTATTGCGTTTATAACATTGGTTTCCAAAAAAAGGTTTAGTGTAGTATTGGTAACTATAAGTGCAGTTTTAACCTTTATTGTATCTGCTGCTTATTTGGCTTTGGGTACATTTTCACTTATGGTTTTATTATTTATGTTTTATGCAATTGTGATTACAGTTTTATTGTATATAAATGAATATCCAAAAAAGCTATACCATCATTATTTATACCATAAGCAAGAAGCAGATTATTGGGCTGGGAAGATTTGAGTAGCTGTTTTTATGCAATTCTTTTATCAGCAAATGAAAGTATAAATAATTAAGTTTACAGTTAAAGCTTATTACTTGCAATAAATGTATTGGGTTTTAAAGCAGGAAAACGGGTGCAATAGATTCATTACAAAAGTATTGAACTTACATTTATAAATGCTATAATACATATAGCTTACTATAATTTCTATTATAAAAAACTGTGTTGTATAACTGCATAATACAAAGGCAAACCTACACTAATATTC
>JBMLOQ010000076.1:0-7306 GCA_049242885.1 Chitinophagaceae bacterium | reverse complement strand
TTTTAATACAGTAAATTTCTTTTTTAGAAAATTTCATCAAATAAAGTCAAAAAAAACTCGATTTTATTTACATTCACTCCCTAAA
Source organism: Chitinophagaceae bacterium (assembly GCA_049242885.1). Classification (GTDB taxonomy): domain Bacteria; phylum Bacteroidota; class Bacteroidia; order Chitinophagales; family Chitinophagaceae; genus CAIVPM01. The sequence continues at coordinate 7,221 of JBMLOQ010000076.1, read as the reverse complement.
ATTTATTTCCCACTCATGAGAAAATTATTATTTTTAAGTGTTACTACCTTATTATGTTTTTTATCCAATGCCCAAAAAAAGGCTGCTTCAAAAGCAACTATTCCAGAAGCCCAAAAGCTTTCTTTACAAACAATTGACATTAATAAACAATTTAAAAACTGGAAACCAAGAAATATAGGGCCAGCTAGTATGAGTGGACGTATTACTTCCATTGATGCATTAGTGGCAAACCCAAATGTTATTTGGTTGGGAGCTGCAAGTGGAGGTGTTTGGAAAACAGATAATAGTGGTGTAAGCTGGACTTCGGTTTTTGATGATCAACCCATTCAAAATATTGGTGCAGTTGCTATTCAGCAAAATAACCCATCAACAGTTTGGGTAGGTACTGGCGAAGGAAATCCTCGTAATTCAATAAATATTGGAGAAGGTTTATATAAAACTTTAGATGGAGGAAGAAGCTGGAAGTGCATGGGGTTAGAAAAAACAAGAAATATACATCGCATTTGCATAGATCCGCAAAATACAAATACCGTTTATGTAGGGGCTATTGGAAATCCTTATGCTCAATATCCTGAAAAAGGATTGTTTAAAACTACCGATGGTGGCGAAACATGGCAACATATTTTAAAAACCAATGATACTAGTGGAGTTGGTGATATGATTATGGATCCAACAAACCCTAACAAATTATTTGTTGCTATGTGGCAACATTATCGTACACCTTATAGCTTACAAAGTGGTGGTAAAGGAAGTGGTTTATATATGACCGTTGATGGAGGTAAAAATTTTATAAAACTTGGAAAAGAACATGGCTTGCCTGAAGGAGATTTTGGTAGAATTGGTTTAACCATGAGTCGTAGTAACCCAAACAGAATTTATGCTTTAGTTGAAGCTAAAAAAAATGGCTTATATCGTAGTGACGATGGTGGTTATAAATGGGAATTGGTAACTGCCGATGCAGCTATAGTAAGTAATCGTCCTTTTTATTTTCAAGATGTTATTGCTGACCCCAAAAATGATAATCGTTTATGGATGATTAATCAAACAGTACAAATGAGTGAGGATGGTGGTAAAACTTATAAAACAATTATTCCTTACAGTGGCATACATCCAGATCATCATGCTTTTTGGATACATCCCGAAAATCCAAGTTTAATAATTGATGGAAATGATGGTGGTATTGGCATCACTAGAGATATGGGAAAAACATGGATGTTTGATGAAAAACTACCTGTAGGCCAATTTTATCATATTAATGTAGATAATGCAACACCTTATAATGTAATGGGTGGAATGCAAGATAATGGTAGTTGGCGTGGACCAGCTTACACTTGGATTAGTGGAGGTATAAAAAATTATTATTGGGAAAGTTTATGGGGAGGTGATGGCTTTGATGTAAGTCCTGATCCTGATGATAACAATTGGGTGTATGCAATGAGTCAAGGTGGAAATGTAGGAAGATATAATATTGAAACTGGGGAAAGTTGGCAGATAAAACCACCAAAACCAAGTGCATCGAGCAAATTGCGTTTCAATTGGAATGCAGCTTTTGTACAAGACCCATTTGATAACAGTACTATTTATTTTGGCTCACAACATGTACATAAAAGTACTAATAAAGGGGCAAGCTGGGAAGTAATTTCTGGTGATTTAAGTACCAACGATTCTGTGAAAATCGACCAAACAAATAATGGTGGACTAAGTGTTGATATTACTGGTGCTGAAAATCATTGTACTATTTTAGCAATAGATGCAAGTGCCGTTCAAAAAGGTGTAATTTGGGCAACTACTGATGATGGAAATGTTCAAGTAACACAAGATGGTGGTATAAGTTGGACTCCAGTACAAATGAACATTCAGGGACTGCCAAAAGCTTGTTGGATACCACAAGTAAAGGCAAGTAGATACAATGCTGGAGAAGCTTTTATTGTTGCTAATGATTATAGAAGAGGTGATTTTATGCCCTATGTTTTTAGAACGCAAGACTTTGGTAAAACATGGACAAGAATAGTTGATGAAAATAAAGTTAAAGGTTATGCTTTATGTGTGCTGCAAGATCCAGTGCAACCCAATTTAATTTTTGTAGGTACAGAACAAGGGTTGTGGATTAGTTTAAACAATGGTGCAACTTTTCAGCAATTTAAAAATGGTTATCCAAGTGTAAGCACTTATGATTTGGCAATTCAAGAGCGTGAAGCAGATTTGGCTATTGCAACTTTTGGCAGAAGTCTTTGGATTTTAGATGATATTAGATGTTTAAGAAGTATTGCAGCTAATAATGGAATGCCAATTAAAAACTTTATGGCTGCTGAGCCTGGAATTGGCATAAAAGCTAGCTTTAAAAATGCACCAGGTTATGAATGGAGTACTTGGGGAATGTGGGATGCAGAAAATAGAAGACGAGGATATCCAATAAGCTTTTATGTTCATCAATTTGAGAAAAAAGAAAAAAAGGATACTGCAAGTAAATCTAGTATTGACGAGCGTTTAATAAAGTTGAGAGAGTTTGCAAGTAGTGTAGGTTTTCAAATTCCAGTAGAAGATGAAAGTAAAACTTTTGATGAGTTGATGATAAAGTACGGTGCTATGATTCCTTCAAATATTAAAGCTCAATTTGAGGGTGGAATGAAAGGAAGCACCGATACTGTTTTGGTGAAGATTTACAACGATAAAAATCAAGTAATAAGAAATTTACGTTGGAAGGCTGATACAGGATTTAATAGACAATATTGGGGTTTTGAAGAAAAAGGATATCGTCAAGCTGGTGCACCTAAAATGGGTGGTGCTGGTGGGGGAAGAAGGGGTGGTGCTGGTGGAAGTAGTTTTGAGCCAGCAGGCATGGAAGTTTTGCCAGGAAATTATAAAATGATATTGCAACTAGGAAAAGAAAAAGATAGTGTAAATCTTGTTGTTAAAGGTGATCCAAGAATGGCAAATAGCGATGCTATTGTTTTAGCACAAAAAGCGATGCTGGAAAGATTGAAAAAAAGTGGTGATAAACTAAATGAGGGTATGGATAGACTAATAGAATGTGATGATGTGATTACCAAAGTAAACGCTACTTTAAAAGAAGCAGCAGGAAAAGATGTCGATACATTAGCAAAAGCAACTAAAAAAATTACTGAGCAAATAAAATCTTTACGAGAGTTTATAAGTGGTAAAACTAGTGATAGGCAAGGCTATGGTCAAATGCCACAAACAACTGTTTTAAGTGTTTTTAGGGAAGCACAATCTTTAATAAGAGGTAAAAACGTAGCACCAGCTGCACAAGAAGAAAGATTGGTTGTGGATGCTGAAAATAAAGTAAAAGAAGCGTTACAAAAAATGAATAATTTTATTGTAAGTGATTGGGCAAATTATAGAAAATTGGTAGAAAGTAAACCATTAAAAATGTTTAAAGATTATAAAGTAATTGAGTAAGCATTAATTAACCTTTATAGGGTTTAGTGCCCTATAAAGGTTTTGTTTATAAAATTTAAAATGCATGAAATTCAACTTTAATATTCCAGCATCATTACAGCCTTTTTATAAAAACGAATTGCAATTAGCAAATAAATTATTTAAAGAAAATAAACTTCAAGAAAGTTGGCATCACTATGAGCGTGCACATATTTTGGGCCAACGTTACCCATTACAGCACATGCACGTGCATTGGCAAATGCTAAAGTTTGGAATTAAGATAAAAAGCAAAAAAGAAGTAATGGGACAAATTACAAGATTAGTATTTGGGGGCGTTTTTTCTTTTGTTGGTAAAGTGCCAATTGGTAATACTGGTGGGGCAAATGTGCCACCATTAAAGCCAATGGAAATTCCTGTGGATTTACAAGAAATTTTTGATAAGCATTCTTAAATACTTTATACAATTCAACTTAAAATATAAATGCACAATATACAGTCAGTAGTAATTTTTTGTGGAAGTAAATTGGGTAACAATCCACTTTTTAAGGAGCATACACAGCAACTTTGTGAATTGCTTGTAAAAAGCAATATAACCATAGTTTATGGAGGAGGAAGTGTTGGTATAATGGGGGTGGCAGCAAATGCAGCTTTAGAGCAAAATGGAAAAGTAATAGGTGTAATTCCAAAATTGCTTTTAGAGTGGGAGCAAGATCATAAAAACTTAACACAATTGCATGTAACTGAAAGTATGCATGACCGTAAAGTGTTGTTGTATAATTTAGCAGATGCTGTAATTATTTTGCCTGGTGGTTACGGTACTTTAGATGAATTATTTGAAACCATTACTTGGAATAATTTAAAAATTCACCATAAAAAAGTATTTATATTAAACACTTCAGGGTTTTACAATCATTTGCTTGCACATATTGAAAATATGCAAAATGAAGGTTTTTTGTACAATGATTGGAAAGAGCAATTAATTGTTGTAAATGATCCTTTGGAATTAATTAAAGAAATAGTAAACTAACTTTTATTAGACGATTATCTAAATAGTTTGAAACAAGTGAACCTAGTGCCAATTCAATGATAAAATCATTATCTACTACTAATTTGAAAGAATTAAGATAAATGAGCTATTTCAGGATTGATAGATATAAATCTTTAATGCTTTAAAAAAGCAAAGAAATCAACTTATACATCTTCTTCAAAAGAATATTTTTTTGAAACCCAATACATTACTAAATCTGCAATAGTTTTTAAAACTAAAAACACCATTGCCCCTGTAATGTTTAAAAACTTTGGAATTAATATAAACAAATGCATTGGAACTATTCTTGCATAAGGCAAAAAAAACATTACACCAAGATTTGCTTTTTTAGTATTTTGCTTGAATTTATGTTGAATAAATTGAATAGCACAACTGCCTAGCAATAACCAAAAACTTATTTGTACAAAATTCCAATCTAATTGATTCTTGCCAAAAGAGTCTTTACTTAAAAAAACAAAGTATATGGCATGAAAAAAACTATAATGAAACAAGAAAAAGAAGCCTGCACAACCTTTCCCCATATCTTTCCCTGTATTTCTTTCATGGAAACTACCTTGTTTAATATTAATCAAAGTGATGATATCTAGAAAATTGAAAGCTCCTATTAAAACACTTTGTAACCAGTAAATTGCAATTACAGTATTTAAGCTTTCTGGATGATCTAAATAGTAATAGATTACATAAATATTTGCAAACAGCAAAGCCCAAAAACTAAGGTCATAGATTACATAACTTTTCTTCATTTTTAGCAAATGTGTAAGTGTATTTTTGAGTTAGAGGACATCTACTTTTGCTTTTAGTTTTGTGCTTAAAGGTTGGTCTAAAGTGTACAATTCGTTTACTAATTTCTGAGCATTGGCTTTGTCTTTTATTTTTACATACACTAAACCTAGATAGTATTTGCAAAGTTTGTTTTTATTATCGAGAGCAATGCCTTGTTTAAAAGTATTAATAGCCTCATTATTTAGGCTTTGCATGTATTGAGCATATCCTAATTCGGTATATCCAGCCACCATTTTAGAATCGAGTGTTAAGGCTTTATTTAAATATGTAATAGCATCGGCATATTTGCTCTGTTCGTTATAGCACCAACCTAATCCAAAATTACTTCCAGCACTATTAGGATTATATTCAATAGCTTTTTTATAACTTTCCATTGCTTCTGTAATTTTTGCTGGGCTAAAGTTTCTTCTGTAAACATCGCCTATGCCTTTATACGCTGTGGCATATTTAGGCTCAATTAATAGAGCATTTTTATATGCTTCAATTGATTTGTCGTTTTGTTTTAATTTATAAAAAGCAAAGCCAAGTTCTGCAAATAAAAAAACGGTTTTCTTTAGTGAAACTCCTTTTTCTCCAATAGTTATTGCATCATTAAATTTTTCTGAAGCATTGTAACAATAAATTAAATTTTCGATTGGTTCTATTTTATATTCTCCTCTAATTAAATTCTTATATTCTTCATTTGCAATCGCTTCACATTTTTTGTAATATTCGATGGCTTTATCATAATTATTTTTTTCTTTATAAATACCACCTAATTGATTATTAGTAGAATAGTTGTCTGGGTCAATCAATAATGCTTTTTCAAAATGTTCGATAGCATCATTAAACAATTGTAATTTTTTATAGGCATAGCCCAATTCATTATTAATTCTTTTTGAAAAAGGTATAGGAGCTTTTTTTAAAGCTGCAATTGCATTAGCATATTCTTTTAAATCGTTATAGCACCAACCAATCCAATATATGGCTTCATCTTCTTTTGGTTTTAAAGTTTCGGCTGCTTTAAATTTTTCAATAGCTTCTTTAATTTTTTGTTCTTTTTGAAGTTTTTTTCCGTCACTAATTAGTTGATAGTAGTTTGTTTGGCAAAAATTAGAGATTGCAACTAAAACAAAAAAGGAAAAGAATGCTATTTTTTTCATTATTTATGATTTAAGACTAAGGCCAAATGGCCAAAAGTGTTGTTTTGAATATCGAAGAAATTTTAGCAAAAATAAATTTAGTACAATTACCAGTAATACCTAGTATTTGGTATTTATTAGCTTTAAAAGTACTTTTTGGTATTTATTTTATACATTTTTTAGTTCACTAATCACTTCTTGTAACGCTTTCTTGGCATCGCCAAAAAGCATACTAGTTTTTGGTTGAAAAAATAACTCATTTTCTATACCAGCATAGCCAGGCTTCATGCTACGTTTATTTACAATTATGGTTTTAGCTTGTTCAACTTCTAAAATTGGCATACCATAAATAGGAGAGGATGGATTGTTTTTTGCTGCTGGATTTACAACATCGTTTGCACCTAAAATTAATACTACATCAGTGTTTTTAAATTCAGGATTTATATCTTCCATTTCTTTTAATTTATCATAACTTACATCAGCTTCAGCTAATAAAACATTCATGTGACCAGGCATTCTCCCAGCAACTGGATGAATTGCATATAATACCTCAACACCTCTTTCTGAAAGCAATTTCTCTAATTCGTGACAAGTGTGTTGTGCTTGTGCTACAGCCAATCCATAGCCAGGAACAATTACAACTTTGTTGGCATAAGCCAAAACTGTAGCTGTATCTGTAATGCTAATTTCTTTGTAAGAGCCTTGAATACTGGAGCTATTATCTGAAATGGTAGATTTTGCCCCAAAATTACCAATCAAAACATTTTTTAAACTTCTGTTCATGGCTTTACACATAAGCATAGTAAGAAGTGTGCCAGCTGCTCCAACTAAAATTCCACCTGTAAGCATTACGGTGTTGTCATATAAAAA
>JBMLOQ010000075.1:0-20016 GCA_049242885.1 Chitinophagaceae bacterium | reverse complement strand
GTTTCTGAACCAAAGCCACTATTGCGAGTTGCAGAAATTGTAAAACGTGCATCAGATTGAGAGAAACTAATACTTTTTTGAGCCATTAAATTGCATATACTATAATAAAAAAGTATGCTTAAGAGTATTATTTTTTTGTTCATAATTTTTTGTTCTTGGGGTTGATTTTATAATTTAATCGTGCAAACGTATTTGTGTTGCTACTCTATCGCAATACCCAAAAAGAGGTATGACGATTGCTAAATATTAAGATACCTTCGTTGCAAATTTTTTCTCTTATTTTTCTTTATAAAAAACAAACCCCTAACCATTCGTTATGACCCATAAACAACTAGCTGCAACCATTGCATTGCTGTGTATACTCAATTGTAGCCATGCACAACAAAATAAAGTTGATAGCATACAGCAGTTGCTAGATAAAACTGTTGATAAAAACCAAAAAGGAGGATTGCTTATTTTTCGTAGCAAAGCCAATACACCCATTAACTTTATAAAAGCAAGAGAAGATGCACAAGAAGCACTATCATATTATCAACAAACTGGTAATATAGAGGGGCAAGTAGATGCATATCTTCAATTTTCAGGTTTGTATAGCCGTGAAGCAAAATACGAATTAGCTTTAGATTTTGATAGTATAAGTTACAATTTAGCCAAACAAAAAAACTACAAAAAAGGAATAGCATTTTCTTTAAGCAATATGGGCAGAAATTTGCAGCAAGTTGGCACTATGGAATTGGCTAAGAAATCTTTACTAGAGGCAGATGAAATGCACAAAGAAGCAGGATTAGAAGCTGAACGTGCCGAAATAAAAAATAGAATTGGTATTTTGTATAGAAGAGTAGGAGATTTTAAAAACTCAATCAAATATTTTGATGATGCTTTGCAAATAGCAACTCTGTACAAAAGCAATAATGCCTTGGCAAATATTTATATGAACAAAGCCAATACTTTAGACGAAACTGCTATGTACGATGAAGCCATTAAAAACCATTTGCTAAGCATAAGAATTAAAGAAAAAAATAAAGATGTAAGAGGATTAGCACAAAGCTATAACAACATAGCCAATGTGTATAACCATATAGGTCAATACCAAGAAGCATTAACTTATTATAAACTTACAAGAGCTATACACGAAAGCATTAAACCTTCAAACAAAACATCTATTGCACTTGCATACAACAATTTGGGTCAAGGATATATTGCTGTGCAACAACTAGATTCGGTTGAATATTTCTTTAAAAAAAGTATTGCTTTGTTTTTAGAAACTAAAGAACAACCAGGTTTAGCACTAAGCTATCATAATTTAGGAGGCTTTTATTTGCAACAAAAGGCGTACACCAATGCTTTGCAATTTTTAAATTTAGCCTTAGAAATAAGAAAAGAAAGTTTGCTAAAAAACGATGAAGCTAGCACCCGAAATTTACTTGGTGTAGTTTTTGGTAAATTAAACAAACCCGCCGATGCCGAAAAAAATTTATTGCAAGCTTTAGCCTTAGTCAATAATAAAAATGGCAGATTACAAGAAGAAATTTATCAATCGTTGGCAGGTCATTATAATCAAATTGGCAATTTTGAAAAAGCTACAGAATATCAAGCAAAGTACTTTAGCTTAAAAGATACACTTCTTTCAGAATCTGAAACAATTAACATCCTCAAAGAAAAAGCAAATTATGATGTAGAGAAAAAAGAAATAGCCTTGCAAATTGCTCAAAAGGAAAAACAAATTGCCAGTTTAAAAATTAACCAGCAAAGCAAAACCATTACGTTTTTTGCAGTAGTTGTAAGTTTACTATTGTTGCTAGCAATATTGCTTTTTTATTTTTTTAAACAAAAACAAAAAGCCGAAAAACTACTTAAAATTAAAAACGATAAAATTGAAACACTTGTAAAAGAGTTGCACCATAGAGTAAAAAATAATTTGCAAATAGTATCTGGCTTATTGGCTTTACAAAGCAATAGACTGGAAGATGAAACTGCTAAAAAAGCCATGGATGCTGGAAGAAACAGGGTTGATGCAATGGCTCTTATACATCAAAAATTGTATATGGATGAAAATTTGGCATCAGTAAACATAGAAAACTATGTAAATCAATTGGCAAACTCATTAGCAACAAGTTTTGGTTTTGATAATAGCGTTGTAAAAACTAATATTAATTTAAACCCCAAAGAACTGGATATTGATATAGCCATCCCAATTGGATTGATAATAAACGAACTTTTAACCAACTCGTTTAAGTATGCTTTTACACAACTAGAAGAAGCATTGGTAACCATTACACTTAAAAAAGATGATAATGGAAAAATAGATTTAAATATTACAGATAATGGAAAAGGGTTTAACGAAAACAATAAAAAGCAAGAAAATTTTGGATTAAAACTAGTATCAACCTTGGTAGAACAACTTAATGGCAACCTTACATTGGCAAACAAAAATGGAACTACTTACCAAATAATTCTAAACCCAACAATTTAATGCCAATACAAAATACTATACTGATTGTTGAGGATGAATTTATAACAGCCACTAGCATTTTAGAATTACTAACCGAAGAAAATTATACAATAATTGGAGTTGCAAACAATGCCTCAAAGGCATTGCTTTTGTGCAACAAAACCCTTATGCCTCCTACTGTGGTAATTTGTGACATTAATATACAAGGCCCAGTAAAAGGGATTGAATTGGCAACTCAGCTTTCTAAGCTATATAACTGCGAAATAATTTTTTTAACTGCCTATCACGACACTAAAACACTTAATAGTGCATTTGACCTAGGGCCCACAATGTATATTGTAAAACCTTACACAGATACACAATTATTGGTTGCAGTACAATTGGCATTTCATAAAGTTTTTGAGAAGCAACAAGTAAAATCTTCAGCAAAAATTATTCTCACTCAAAGAGAAAAAGAAATTGTTCAACTTATTGCAAAAGGATTAACCTCTAAAGAAATTGGAAGAAAACTTCACATAAGCACAGAAACAGTAAAAACACATCGAAAAAAAATTTTAGAAAAAAACGAAATGCATAATTTCTCAGAATTAATATTTATGATGCAACAAGCATTATAGTTAATTAAACTTTTACCCATCTAGCTAAAAGTTTAGTTAACTTTTACTGGATTATTTTCAAAATGTTTATCAACAGTAAACCAAATAGCTTGTGCCAGCAATTTATGTGCATTGGGGTCTTTCATTATAGCCAAATCATCAGGATTACTTATATAGCCCCATTCAATTAAAATTGAAGGGAAATTGCCTGCATAAATCATCCATATTCTGTCTTTTCTTATCCTTATTCCCCTGTTTTTCATTTGTGGGAAAACATAACCAATATTACGCGACAATGTATCAGAAAATTGTTTGTTAATTGTATAATTAGGGTTTGCTTTGCTTAAGCTATCTTTTACATTTAAGCTACTGTCACTAAATCCAACTTCAAATCCATTTAATTGTGATTGAAAAAAAGAATTGCTATGGATGCTTAATAGCAAATTAGTTTTAAACTCCATAGCCATAAGCATTCTATCGTGTCTATGAATATTACTATCGCCTGGTCTTGTTTGCAATATGGTGTATTTACTGGTATCGGCCATTTTTACAATTTCTGCAGCAATCATGGCACAAATGTTTTTTTCAAGATCACCCGTTTTTTTGTTTATTGCACCTGGGTCTGGGCCACCATGTCCTGCATCAACTACTATATGAATTTTCCCATCATTTATGAAATAAGATGCTCGTTTATGATGTTCAGTTTTACTCATCAACTCAGGAAAAAAACGTTTTACAACAGCCAAGCTTATACCTACAACAAAAAGTATAGATACATTTATTAAAACTAAGTACTTTGTTCTTTTAGAAGCGTTCACTTTAAATAGCATCAATAGTAAAAAAATCTTTTGGTCTTATGCCTTTTTCAGTGATGTGCAAATTACAACACTCATTGTGCAAATCGTGCTCAAAAAACAAAACATAATCATTGGTTACGGCTTCATCTAAAAACAATTTCTTTTCGTTTAAAGTAGTTAATGGAAACATATCATAAGCCATTACATAGGGCAAAGGCATATGCCCAACACTTGGTAAAAGATCGGCCATAAACACAATTGTTTTTCCTTTGTACTCTATTTGTGGAAGCATCATAGCATTGGTGTGCCCATGTACAAATTTTATTTTTAGTTGATCAATAATATTGGATTCAACTGTTTCTAATTCAATGTTATTGTCTTGCTTTTTTGAATTAATAAATTGCAGTTGGCCACTTTCTTGGATGGGCAAAATATTATCTTTCAAAAAACTAGCTTTTTCCCTTGCATTTGGCTCTGTAGCCCATTGCCAATGGCTGGAATTGCTCCAATAAGTTGCATTTTTAAAAGTTGGAACAAGCAAATTATTTTCAAATTTTATGCTGCCACCACAATGGTCAAAATGTAAATGTGTAAGCACTACATCTGTGATATCATGTGTGCTAAATCCTTTATCGGCTAGGCTTTTTTCTAAAGAGTCATTTCCATTCAAATAGTAATGTCCAAAAAATCTGGCATCTTGTTTATTTCCAATTCCTGTGTCAATTAATATTAACTTTTTACCATCTTCAATAAGTAAGCATCTCATAGCCCAATTACACATATTGTTGTCATCTGCAGGATTTATTTTATGCCAAATAGATTTTGGCACTACACCAAACATGGCTCCTCCATCTAACTTAAAATTTCCTGTATTTATGCTGTGTAATTTCATGCCTTAAAAATAAAGGGTTTAATTATAAAATTATATTACCTTTTTCAGAAATTATCTAAATCGTTGCAAACCTCAAAACATTTACTTTTACCACATGAGTTTAGTAGTAGAAAATTTAGTTAAAATTTATGGTGAACAGAAAGCTGTAAACAACATTTCATTTACCGTACAACAAGGAGAAATTATAGGTTTTCTTGGACCTAATGGTGCTGGTAAAAGCACTACCATGAAAATTATTACTGGCTTTTTAAAGGCTAATAGTGGTAAAGTTTTGGTAAATAATATTGATGTTGCAAAACAACCCATTGAGGTTAAGAAACAAATTGGTTATTTGCCAGAAGCTAATCCTTTGTATTTTGATATGTATGTAAAAGAATACTTACATTTTATAGCAGGAATTCACCAATTAAAAAATATACCTGAAGAAGTTGCCAATGTAATTGAACTAGTAGGGTTACAAGTAGAGCAAGCCAAAAAAATTGGGCAATTATCTAAAGGTTATAAGCAAAGAGTAGGCCTAGCTGCTGCCTTAATTCACAATCCATCAATTGTAATTTTAGATGAACCAACTAGTGGATTAGACCCTAACCAAATAATTGAAATTAGAAAAGTAATTAAGCAGCAAGGCAAACAAAAAACCGTACTGTTTTCATCACATATTTTACAAGAAGTTGAGGCGGTTTGCGATAAAATTATCATTATCAATAAAGGAAATATTGTTGCAAACGATAGTTTACAAAATATAAAAACAAACTTTGGAAGTTTGGAAAAAGCCTTCATAAAACTAACAACATAAACTCATTTTATGCATAATAATTTTAGTGTTACTGGCAACATTGTAAACATTGAAGCTAAAACAATAAAGTATGGAATTGTAGAGGTTAAACATGGCAAAATAATAGACATTAAGCTGTTACAAGACAATGCTAAAGAAAACGAGCCTTACATTTTACCAGGCTTTGTAGATAGCCATGTACATATCGAAAGTAGCATGCTTATACCAAGTGAGTTTGCAAAATTGGCAGTATTGCATGGCACTGTTGCTACCATAAGCGACCCTCACGAAATTGCCAATGTATGTGGCATGGAGGGTGTACACTTTATGATTGATAACGGTAAACAAGTAAATTTTAAGTTTAATTTTGGAGCTCCAAGTTGTGTGCCTGCAACAAACTTTGAAACAGCAGGTGCAGTATTGAATAGCAATGATGTAAAAGCTTTGCTAGAAATGCCAGAAATAAAATATTTGAGTGAAATGATGAATTTCCCAGGTGTTTTGCATAACGATGAGGAGGTAATGAAAAAAATTGAATTCGCTTTACAACAAGGGAAACCAATAGATGGTCATGCACCAGGATTAAGAGGAGAAACTGCTAAAAATTACATTGAAGCTAATCAAAAATTCACATCAAGCAAGGAGCAAAATTCTTCTAATGTTATAATATCTACAGATCACGAATGTTTTACTGCAGAAGAAGCGTTAGACAAGTTGAACTATGGAATGAAAATTTTAATTCGAGAAGGAAGTGCTGCCAAAAACTTTGAAGCTTTGATAGATTTATTGCACAAACATGAAGATAATATTATGTTTTGCAGTGATGATAAGCACCCAGACAGCTTAGTAGTAAATCATATAAATGCTTTGTGTGCAAGGGCTGTAGCTAAAGGAATAGATGTGTTTAAAGTGCTAAAAGCATCATCATTAAACACTATTAAACATTACAATTTGGAGGTAGGATTATTGCAACCAAATGATAGTGCCGACTTTATTGTTGTTGATAATCTCACAAACTTTAATGTTCAAGCTACATATATAAATGGAATGATAGTAGCAAGAAATGGAAAGTCTTATATAGAATCTATTGCTTCTACCCCAATTAACAATTTTAGTTGTTTGCCTATTTGTGTAGAAGATTTAAAGGTTGATAGCAGTTTATATTCTGATTCAGAATTGCCTGTTATTGAAGCTTTAGATGGACAATTAATTACAAACAAAATTCCAATTGCAAGGGAAAACTTGCTAAATACTCAAACCAACTATTTGGAATCGAACACAACAATAGATGTTTTAAAAATTGTAGTTGTGAATAGATACAGCAAAGCACCTATTGCTAAAGCATTTATAAAAAACTTTGGATTGCAAAAAGGTGCATTAGCAAGTAGTGTGGCACACGATAGTCACAATATTGTAGCAGTGGGTGTTGATGATGAAAGTTTAGTAAATGCAATAAATTTAGTAATTAATGAAAAAGGTGGTGTTGCTGTAGCTTTTAATGCAACCGAAGGAAAAGTTCTTGGGCTGCCTGTGGCTGGCTTAATGAGTAATAAAGATGGCTTTGACGTTGCTACAGCTTATACAGAAATTGATAAATTAAGTAAAGATGTTTTAGGCTCTACTTTACAATCTCCATTTATGACCTTAAGCTTTATGGCATTACTTGTAATACCACACTTAAAACTTAGTGATAAAGGTTTATTTGATGGAGGAAACTTTAATTTTATAAATCAAGTTTAGCTTAGGAACATATTGATTTTTCTTATCTAAATCTTAGTCTCTGTAGTTTAAAGCAGGTTTTCTATCTCCCAATAATGCTTTGTATTGGTAATCTCCTATTGAAATTGCAAACTCCTCTTTTGCCTTTTTAATTAAATCTGGGTTTGTAAATAAATCAATTGCCAAAAATGTTAAAGATTTTGAAGCAACTAACATCCCTTTAATCCCTATGTCAGTTCCCCCAGATGCAACAGCCTGCCAGCTATGAGCACTTGTACCTGGCACCCACGTTGCAGTTTTAACACCCACTGTTGGCACTACATAACTTACATCGCCAACATCTGTAGATCCTTGGTCTTTCTCGAAATGTAAAGGCATAATTATTTTTGCAGTTTCAATAGCAGGGGCTTTAAACAAAAAACTCGTTTGGAGTTTTTGAGCAAAATTTACTTCTTCTGAAGTGTAAGATACACCACCTACTTTTTCTATGTTAGTTTGCATTACTTCGGCAAGTGTTTTATTAATCAACAAATCGTGAGTACCGCCAATAATTTCATAAGCCATTTTAGTTTCAGTGCCTAGTGCAGCACCTTCGGCAGCTTTAGTAATTCTATCAAATACAGATAAAGCAACTGACTTTTCTGGATGCCTTACATAGTAATAAACTTCTGCAAACTCTGGAACCACATTTGGTGCTTTACCTCCATTAGTGATTACATAATGAATTCTAGTTTCTTGAGGAATATGTTCTCTCATCATATTCACCATATTATTCATTGCCTCAACAGCATCTAAAGCTGAACGTCCTTTTTCAGGCGACATAGCAGCATGCGATGAAATTCCATAAAATTTGAATTTAGCAGATTTATTGGCTAATGCACTTGTGTTGGTAACAAAATTTTTGTCTGAAGCATGCCAATGTAATGCAACGTCTACACCCTTAAACAATCCCTCACGTACCATATAAACTTTTCCGCTTCCACCTTCTTCTGCAGGGCAGCCAAAAACCTTGATTGTTCCTTTAAGTTTTCCTGTTGCTAGCAAATTTTTTATAGCAATACCAGCTGCAACAGAACCTGTGCCAAATAAATGATGCCCACATGCATGGCCATTGGGTTTATTAGCAACTGTTGTTTTTACTGGAGAATTATCCTGCGAAATACCTGGCAAAGCATCAAATTCAGCTAAAATCCCAATTACAGGAGAGCCGCTTCCAAAAGTAGCCACAAAAGCTGTTGGGATTGATGCTACACCAGCTTCTACAGTAAATCCATTTTCTCTTAATGTGGTTTGTAATAAGTTTGAACTTTGATTTTCTTTGTATCCTAATTCTGCAAAATCCCAAATATTCAAAGCTATTTTTTTGTACAATTCATAGTTGGCTTGAATACTTACAGAAGATTCATTTTTCAAAGATTCAACTGTTTTGTTGTTATTAACTTGCGAAATAACATTTACTTTAAATATTAAGAAAAGATTGAAGAATAAAATAACTCTCATATTTTTTTATTGAAATTTTTTTAATACCAAAGACTTAAAAAAAGCTAGGGTTTAATTCAAAAATAGGCTATTAGATTGTTGCACTTATAAAAAAAATGACGCCAAAAAGTTTTTCAATAGTTTCTTAATACATAAAAAATATATTTATATAACTGAAAAAACAATTTTAGTTACAATTTTTAGTCTTATGCTTTATGGGAGTTTTTTTAATGCCAAAGAAAATCTTTACAACAATTCTAATTTCGTACAAAAAACCAAAAAGCTATCTTTGCCCACTAAAATTTTTATCAATGCCTACTATTGGCAATATTCAACTACCAGATTTTCCTTTGCTTTTAGCACCAATGGAAGATGTAAGCGATCCTCCATTTAGGGCAGTTTGTAAAAACAATGGAGCCGATTTAATGTACACAGAATTTATAAGTACAGAAGGGTTAATACGTAATGCTATAAAAAGCCAACGTAAGCTAGATATTTATGAAGAAGAACGCCCTATTGGCATTCAAATTTTTGGTGGCGATGAAGAAGCTATGGCTTTAAGTGCCAAAATAGTAGAAGCCGTAAACCCCGATTTGTTGGACATAAACTTTGGTTGCCCAGTAAAAAAAGTAGTATCAAAAGGAGCAGGAGCAGGTGTTTTAAAAGATATTGACTTAATGGTTAGGCTTACAGAAGCCGTAGTAAAAAGCACCAATTTGCCCGTAACAGTAAAAACAAGATTAGGTTGGGATGATAGTACAAAAAACATTGAAGAAGTTGCCGAAAGGTTACAAGATGTGGGCATTAAAGCCTTAGCCATTCACGGGCGTACAAGATGCCAAATGTATAAGGGCGAAGCCGACTGGACCTTAATTGCTAAAGTAAAAAACAACCCAAGAATTAACATCCCCATTTTTGGAAATGGAGATATTAATACACCCCAAAAAGCATTGGAGTATAAAAATAGATATGGAGTTGATGGTATAATGATTGGCAGGGCAGCAATTGGTTATCCTTGGATTTTTAGAGAAATAAAACACTATTTAGCAACTGGTAAAGAACTTGCAGGACCAACAGTTGAAGAAAGAATTGATGTATGTAAAACACATTTGCAAAAGAGTTTAATTTGGAAGGGTCCAATTGTTGGGATTAATGAAATGAGAAGGCATTATAGCAATTACTTAAAAGGGTTGCCCAACATTAAAGATTATAGACTTAAACTTGTAACCTTAAAAGAAGAAGCAGAAATTGTAGAAGTTTTAGATGAAATTCTAGAAAAATATTCAAACATAGAAATAGAAAGAATTTATGAAGAAAACATTGATTACCATCAAAATTGTCCTTTGTAAAAAATCAATTATTTACTAATCACTTTTATTTCCACTCTTCGATTTTGCTGCATTTCGTATGTTGTTTTTTCTTCGTTTAATGGAAACTGGTGACCAAAACCTTTGAATTTCATTCTTTTTGGATGAATTCCTTTGCCCACCAAATAATCAAATACTGCTTTAGCACGTTGAATTGACAAATCGAATTTGCCTGTTTCGTAATCTAAAGCATCGTCTTTACTCAAATTACAACAGATATGCCCATGAATTTCTATTTCTAAAGTTTGAATATCTTTCATGGCATTAAATAGTTCTGTAAGTTGAGTATTGCTTATGGCTAAAAATTTATGCCTTCCAGGGTAAAATAAAATATTATTAAGCCTCACAGTATCTCCTGCTTTAAAACTACTATCTAGTATTTTTGAAGCAAATGTAATTGGGATATTTGGCTCATTGTAAGCTTCAATAATCTCCTCTTTCTTATTTTCGATTATTGGGGTTTCTTTAATTGTAGTTAATATTTTCCTATCAAAAAAAGCTACAATTTCAACCCTTCTATTTTTTTGTCTAGAAATTTCAAAAGTATCTTGAGTAACTAAGTTTCGCTTCCCAAAAAAACTGGTAGTTATTTTATTTTCATTAATTAAAAAACTATCGATTAAAAAAGATTTTACACTCAACCCTCGTTGCTTACTTAAAATATCATTATACAAAAACCCTCCAATTTGGTCGCAGTGAGCAGCGATAGCAATTTTAGTAAGTTTATAACTATTAGTATCAATATCTGATATAGCTTTAAGCTGTTGTTTTGCTATTGTAGTTAGTGTACTTTTATTGTAAGGAAAATATATAGTAAGCTGTAAACTATCTTGAGCATTACCATTTTTTGGCACCATATTAAAAAGCAATAAGAGAGCAAATAACAATTTGAAACATTTCATACGCCAATAATAATAAAAAAGCCTCATTGCAAAAAATACAATGAGGCATTAAGGCAATCAAATGTTATAGGATTAACAAACTATTTCAAAATACTTCTACCAATTACTATTCTTTGCACTTCACTTGTACCTTCATAAATTTGAGTGATTTTAGCATCTCTCATTAAACGCTCAACATGATACTCTTTTACAAAACCATACCCACCATGAATTTGCACAGCTTCAACTGTAACCCACATGGCAGTTTCGCTTGCAAATACTTTAGCCATACTGCTACTTAAGTCGTAGTTTAAACCATTATCTTTCTCCCAAGCCGCTTTTAAGCAAAGCAAACGTGCTGCTTCTATACGTGTAGCCATATCTGCTAGCTTAAATTGTATAGCTTGGTGATTACAAATTTCTTTACCAAATGCCTTACGAGTTTTACTATATTTTAACGCTAATTCATAAGCTCCGCTTGCAATTCCTAAAGCTTGTGCAGCTATTCCAATTCGGCCTCCACTCAAGGTTTTCATTGCAAACGTAAATCCAAAGCCGTCTGCACCAATTCTGTTTTCTTTGGGTACTTTAACATCATTAAACAAAATTGTATGCGTATCACTTCCTCTAATTCCTAGTTTATTTTCTTTAGCAGCAACCGTAACACCTGGCCAGTTTTTTTCAACAATAAGGCAGTTAATACCTTTACTACCTTTTGCTACATCAGTTTGTGCCATAACTAAATAAACACTTGCACTGCTGCCATTTGTAATCCAATTTTTTGTTCCATTTAACAAGTAATAATCACCTTTATCTTCTGCTGTGGTTTGCTGGCTTGTTGCATCACTTCCTGCCTCAGGCTCACTTAAAAGAAAAGCACCAATGTATAAATTGCCATCTTTTTTGCCTTGTGCAAGTGGCGTTAAGTATTTTGCTCTTTGTTCTTCGTTTCCAAATTTTTCTAATCCATAGTTTACTAAACTATTATTTACACTTACACATACACTTGTACTAGCATCAACTTTACTAAGCTCTTCCATTGCCAATACATAGCTTACAGTATCTAAACCTGAACCTCCATTTTCTGGAGCAACCATCATTCCCATAAATCCAAGGTCGGCTAATTTTTCTATTTGTTCTTTTGGAAATTTTTGCAATTCGTCCCTTTCAATTACACCTGCCAAACATTCATTTTGAGCAAAATCTCTAGCTGCTTTTTGTATCATTAATTGCTCTTCTGTAAACTGAAAATCCATATTAATTTTTTTTGCAAATGTATGCTAACACTCGTTAGTACAAAATAAATTATAACTAATATTTTTTTGAAATGATATTTGTAGAAATTTTATAAAATGAATTTACAAATAACCAATAAATGCTTTATAGTTTGTGGTGCAACTTCTGGTTTTGGCAAAGCAATTGCTTTGCAATTGGTGGCTGAAGGGGCAAATGCTATTGTAATTGCTAGAGGGAAAGAAAAGCTTGAAGAACTTAGGAACTTGCATACAAACCACATTACTATTTTAGAGGGAGATATTACACAACTTGAAACAATAGAAAAACTGAGAAAGCTTATTGAAAATAAAACCATTGAAGGTGTTGTTGTAAATGCTGGTGGGCCACCTGCAAAAACTATTTTAGAAACTAGTTTAGAAGATTGGGATAATGCATATAATTCTTTACTGAAATGGAAAGTTGCCTTAGTGCAAATGCTGCTGCCAAAAATGATAGAAAACAATTATGGCAAATTTGTATTTATAGAAAGTAGCAGTGTAAAACAACCCATTGAAAATTTAGTTTTAAGCACCTCTTTAAGATTGGCAGTTGTGGGCTTTACAAAAACCTTAGCACAAGAAGTTGCTAAACATAATATTACTGTAAATATTCTTGCTCCTGGAAGCCACAATACCCCTGCCATAGAAAGGTTGTACAATAAAAAAGTAGAACAAACTGGTTTATCTTTTAACGAAGTAAAAGCTGCTGCTATTCAACAAATTCCATTGCAACAACTTGGTGAAGCAGAAGATTTTGCAACTTTGGCTGTATGGCTACTAAGTCCTCTAAGTAAATTTGTAACAGGGCAAACTTATGCAGTAGAAGGCGGTGTAGTTAAAAGTAGTTTATAGAAATAGTTACATCGCTTGGCTTATAGTTTTCAATCCCCTTTCTTTGCAAAAATTTTTACATGCCTCCTGCACACCAAAAAATAATAATTATTACAGCACCATCGGGGGCAGGAAAAACAAGCATTACTCATTATTTACTAAATCAACATCCTGTACTTACTTTTTCTATCAGTGCTACAACAAGACAAAGAAGAGGCACAGAAGTTGATGGAAAAGATTATTATTACATTAGTGTAGAAAGCTTTCAACAAAAAATAATGAATAATGATTTTGCAGAATGGGAAATGGTTTATGAAGGCAAATATTATGGCACTTTGAAAACTGAACTTGAAAGAATTTGGAATGAAAATAAAATACCAATTTTAGATATTGATGTAAAGGGTGCTATACATATACAACAACAATATAAAGATCAAACCTTATCTATTTTTATAGAACCTCCAAGTGTTGAAGAATTAAAAAGAAGATTAGAAAGCCGAGGCACTGAAACTCCAGAAAGCATAGCCACTCGTGTAAACAAAGCTGCATACGAAATCTCTTTTAAAAATAATTTTAACTTTAGTATTGTAAACGATGATTTGCAAAAAGCTTGTAAACAGGCAGAAGATGCAATTCTAAATTTTCTAAAAAAATAAAAAAAGCTACAAAATATTGCAGCTTTTTAATAAAGTTTTTTAAAATACAACAAATTACCAATTGCTAAATCTTACTCCTACTGCAAATGGATATTGCTCTAATCTAGTGCTATTTTTAAACATATTTGTTAAGCTATAACTACCATATAGCCTTACAACGCCTAATCCAATTTCGCCAATTACGGTTGCCTTAAATGGTGCTAAATCTAAATTTCCATATTCTTTTACTTTTCCACGCTCGTTGCTAATTTGTTTATTATAACTGTTTAATAAATAACCAAAACTCATACCACCACTTATACTAAAGCTATTGTATTTATTTGGTTTTGCAGTGTAATTTAGCATTAATGGCAAGGTTAAATAACCTGTAAATAATTTGTTTTTACTAAAATTTATGGTATCGTTATACAATCTATTTTGAGGATTAGAACGATAGCTAAGTGAACGCTCATATCTAAGATTAAACATTTCGTATCCTAGGCCATACTTAAAGTTTAGTTTATTATTCGATAAATTTATTTTTTGCATAAACACCCAAATATTTACATTGCTGGTTTTACTAGCTTTTAACTCCATACTTTGGGAAGTTACTGGGCCAGCTGATGGCTTTACAACTTGTAAATAACTTCCAGCTTGAGCATTTGTATAATTGGTATTATTTACAACATTAGCAAAACCTAAATCAAAAATCCACCAATTAGTTTCAATATTTTTAGGTTTACGCTCTCTGGTGTTGCCCCAATTCCAATTGATGTTTACATCCCAGTTTTTATTTTTACGTTTTTGGTTTGAACTATCAGAAACTGGTTTTCCATTACGTACAATATAATAATTACCAACTTTTAAAGTATCTGCTTTTACTTCTGTATTTACTGAATCGGAAAGGTTTTTAAACTTTGTTTGGGCAAAACTAGTTTGCATGAGTGCAGCAATGGAAACAGATAATATAATTTTCTTCATTTGATTTTTTTTTAATTTTCTATAAAGAAGCTGTTGATGTGGCCACATCTTCTAGCTGGGCTTTTTTACTTTTTCCAAATATTTTTCCAACCTTATTTAATAAGTTATTTACTTTTTGTTTATTGAGTTTTAAGTTGCCAACATAAACTGTGTTTTCGTTTTCGTTATCAATATCTAATGTTTTGTAAGTTACATTTTTCGCACTTGCAACACTATTAGTTTTGTTGGGATTTTCAACAATCCCACTTACAGTTGGTATAGTTTGTATAACGCCTACTTCATTTGTATTGGTTTTAGCTATGCTTTGCTCTTCTATTATTGGTTTTACAATATCTTGATTTTTACCAACAATATTTTCTACTGAAGTAAGCTTTTTTTGGGAAGCTACTGTTGGGCTTTGAAGTTTATTAGTTTCTACATTATTTAAAGCAACTTCTGTATTACTAATATTTTTTTTCGAGCTGATTTTTTTTCCAGTACTTAATTTTTCAATACCACTATTGCTACTATTTGTTTGGTCTTTTACTTTAGCTAGACTTTTATCATCTACATTACGATTTGTAATTGGGGTTTTAATTTCTGATGAATTTGGTAATACAGTTTCATTGTTTGATGTATTTACCACTTTGCCATTATTATCTTTTTTATTGATTACAATAAATGTGGTTAACATTATACCAATTAAAATTGCAGCTGCACTAAATTGTTTAAAATACATATAAACAACAGGGCGTTTCTCTTCTTTTTTATAAAGTACTTCTTTATTAGCAAATACTATAGCTTGGTTTGGTAAAACCTTTGTTAGCTTATATAGTTCAAACTCCGATGTTAATGAAGCTTGGGTATTTGCAAATGCCTCAACAGCTAATCTATCTTCTTGGCTTAAAGCTTCATTAACATATTCTACAAAGTAGGCAGGGTAATTGTATGGATTAATAGCATCTTTTTCAAATTTAAATAATGCATCTTTTTGCAATGGCTTTATATCAACATCCTCTAAGGCTGCCATTTTGGTATTCAGCAATAATTCTAATTCTTCTTTTGCTCTATAGTTGTTTGCAATAAAATCGTCTACAGCATCCATTTCTTTAGGCTGCAACTCTCCATCTACATAAAGTAGCAAAAGTTCTTGATAATTATTATTGTTAATGGTCATAATTTTAGTTTTACAATACCTGCTCAATGCTTCCTAAATATTCTTTTAATTGTATTCTAGCTCTATGTAAATAAACTTTTACTTGGCTTTCTTTTAATCCAGTTATTTGCCCTATTTCATCGTAATTATAACCTTCATAATCTTTTAAAAGTACCAAACTTTTATGCAAATCACTTAAAGTATTTAAGGCTTCATTCAATTTTTTTCTTAACTCAAAATTTGGCTGATGCCCCACTTTGTAATCTTCTTCTACAGTATTTGCAACAATTACTTTTTTGTTTTTCCTAATGTGGTCAATCATTTGATTGTAAGCTACTGTAAACAAAAAAGACTTTGCTTTTTCATTTTCAACCTGCTCTCTGTTTTTCCACATTTTTTCAAACGCAGTTTGTACAATATCCCTTGCATCTTCTTCATGCTTTATGTTTTTGATGATAAACCTAAACACATTATCGGCATGGCTGGTTACACAAATATTATACTCCTTTTCAGTCATTTGATTTTTCAGTAAATTTTCTGATAATTGCTTTGTTATATATTATACGATGTGTTTAAAAAAAAGTTACAATTTCTCTTAATTTCTTTTAGCCACAAAATTATCGGTATAAGAAATTACTATCAATAAGGATTTGTAATATTTTATTACATCATAAATTTGTATATAATTTTTAAAATGAAAAATAAAATATTAAAGGCATTTTTAATTGGTTTTGGAATTGGCGTTGTTGTTTTCTTAGGTGTAAAATTTATCCCAAGAACTGATTTTTACAAAAATCTAACTGCCAAAAAAGGTGGTGAAATAACTGCTGTAGATTTAGTTAAAAAATACAACGACAATGAAGCATTGGCAGACAGTTTGTATACCAATAAGCAAATCACAATCTCAGGAAAAGTTAGCAGCATAACTACTGAAAACGATGCTACCATTGTAAATTTGGCAAGTGCCGATAGCATAACATTTGTATCGGTAACCTTAAAACCAAAACAACTTGCACCGATACAAGGAAAAGAAATTGTACTAAAAGGTACTTGTGCTGGAAAATTATCTGATGTGCAAATAACTGAAGGTGAAATACTAGAACAAAATTAGTTTCAACAAAATAAATATAAAACACATGAAAAAAATCTTATTACTACTTGCATTCACACCATTACTTGGCTTGGCACAAAAAACATACAGCACCAAAACTGCAAAAATTAAATTCTTTTCACACACCCCTGCCGAAGATATTCAAGCTACCAATAGCCAAGTTGAGAGCAAACTGGTTGATAAAACTGGAGCACTAAGTTTTGCAATGCTTATGAAGGGTTTTGTATTTGAAAACGCCCTAATGCAAGAGCATTTTAATGGAAAAGATTATTTAAATAGCCCTGCCTTTCCAAAAGCAAGTTTTACTGGAACAATTTCAAATATTTCAACTGTAAATTTCACAAAAAATGGAAAATACAACGTTACTGTAAATGGCAATTTAACCATAAAAGGAAAAACACAAAAGGTTACTGCTACTGGCTCAATAACAGTAAACAATGGAAAACTAGTTGCAACCAGTGTTTTTAAAATAAAATTAAAAGATTTTGGCATTAGCGTAAGTGAGGAAATTGCAGAAGTAATAGAAATTACAGTTACTGCTAATTATTAATTACCCTTTTTATATTATAAAATTTCAAGAAAAATTTGAAACAATAAAAAAAGCTATTGCTTGTTGCAATGGCTTTTTTTATTGCACCATTAAATACAGTTTATTTGCAACTTATTTTATAATTTGATAAAAGCATTTTTTAATAAAAAATATCCCAACTTAGGGCGGGTTTTTAAGTTTGTACAGCCATACAAAAAGCTTTTTTATACAAGCATTTGGCTTACCCTATTTATGGCAATTGTTGCACCAGTAAGGCCTTACCTTATACAAGTTACAGTTGATAAAACAATAGGCAATCAGATAAACTTGCCAAATTGGCTTGATAGTTTTATTAATTTATTCAATACCAACAACTTAGTATCTTTTATAACTATAATTACCGTATTTCAAATTGTGCTAATAATCATTGAAACTGTTGCAAGGTTTAGTTTTTCATTTATTACAGCAAAACTTGGACAATTAGTTGTTAAAGACATTAGAAACCATGTTTACAAAAACATTTTAAAACTTCCATTAAGTAAATTTGATACTACCCCAATTGGCACACTTACTACAAGAACTATTAATGATATTGAAAGCATCAACGAAATTTTTAGTGATGGCTTAATACCCATCATTGCCGATGTTTTAACTATTTTCATTACAGTATTTACAATGTTTTGGATTGATTGGAAGTTAACATTAATAGCTTTAATACCTCTCCCTATAATTATAATTGCAACCTATATTTTTAAAGAAACTGTAAAAAAAAGTTTTACTCAAGTACGTAATGCTGTAAGTGCATTAAATGCTTTTGTTCAAGAACATCTTACAGGTATGCAAATTGTTCAAGCATTTACAGCCGAGCAAAGAGAATTGGATAAGTTTAAAACCATAAACAAGCAACATAGAGATGCCAACATAAAAGCCATTTTTGCTTATAGTGTTTTTTTTCCTGTAGTAGAACTAGTATTAGCATTAAGTACTGCACTTATTGTATGGTTTGTTGCAAATAAAGCATTAAGTGTTGGTGAAAATAATATTGCTTTCAGTGGTAAAATTGTTGCCTTTGTTTTATTTATGAATCAAATTTTTAGACCCCTTAGGGTTTTGGCAGATAAATTTAATGTGCTACAAATGGGCATTATTGCTGCTGAAAGGGTATTTGCAATTGCAAACGAAACCAAAGAAAAACAAGCAACAAATATTATTGCTAAAAACAGCATAAGCGGAAACTTAGAATTTAAAAATGTTTGGTTTGCTTACAATAATGAAAATTATGTTTTACAAAATATTAATTTTAAAGTTAATAAAGGCGAGACCTTAGCAATAATTGGGAGCACAGGAAGTGGTAAAACATCTATCATTAGTTTAATAAACAAATTATACGATATACAAAAAGGAGAAATTTTAATTGACGAAACAAATATTAATCATTTAGAAAACAGCTTTATAAGGCAGCATATTGGCTTTGTACTGCAAGATGTTTTTTTGTTCGGTGGCAGTATTTTCGACAACATAACATTAAGAAATCCTTCAATTACAAAAGAACAAGTTATCGAGGCCGCCAAGCTCATTGATATGCACGATTTTATAATGAAACTTCCTAATAATTATGATTATGAAGTTTTAGAACGTGGGGCAACTTTGAGTTTGGGTCAAAGACAGTTAATTTCATTTATTAGAGCCATTCTATACAATCCTGCCATTTTAGTATTAGATGAAGCTACCAGCTCAATTGACACAGAAAGTGAACAATTAATACAACAAGCTATTGACAAATTAATTAAAAACAGAACTTCTATAATAATTGCACATAGATTAAGTACTATTGAAAAAGCCAATAAAGTAATGGTTCTACAAAAAGGGGTGATACAATTTTTAGGCACTTATGATGAAGCCAAAAAATTAGGATATTTGCATTAAAATTTTAAAATTATGAATCCACAATACAACGAGTTTTACAAAACCATAACTAACCCAATAAAGTATAAATTGTTTATGCTTTTTAAATTGCCGATGGGGTTTTTAAGTGGATTAAAATTAATTAACTTACAACCTCATAATGCCAAAGTGCAAGTAAAATACAAATGGTTAAATCAAAACCCATTTAGTAGCATTTATTTTGCAGTTTTAGCAATGGCTGCTGAGCTAAGTACAGGTTTGCTAGCTTTTGCACAAATACATAAAAGACAGCCAAATGTAAGCATGCTTGTAGTAAAAAACGAGGCTGAATTTTACAAAAAAGCTGTAGGCAAAATTTTATTTACATGTAATGATGGGCAAAAAGTAATTGATGCCATAGAGCATACCATTGCTACAAAAGAAGGTGTTACAGTTGCCTGTGAAAGCATTGGTGTAAATGAGCAAGGCGAAACTGTTGCTAAATTTGTTTTTACTTGGAGTTTTAAAGCGAAGAGCTAATATTTTCTTAAATCAATTAATATAATACTCTTACTTTAATTGTGTCTTTTATTTCCTTAATTAATTCCACAGCTTTTGTACTTAGCTTTTTATCAACATCTAAAACTACATAGCCAACCTCATCGTTTGTTTTTAAAT
>JBMLOQ010000074.1:0-15974 GCA_049242885.1 Chitinophagaceae bacterium | reverse complement strand
GTTTTTGATATTGCTTTACGTACAGGAAATGCCGATAAACACGAAAAAACGGTTCAGCTTAATTTGTTTTCTGGCTTAGAACTTATGCTTGAAGGTCCTTTAGGCAAAGCCAAAAATGGAGCTTCCTACATGGTTGGTTACAGATATTCTTTTGTACAAATTGGGCAAAGTTTAGGATTAGATGTAGGTACAAATGCTATTCCTAAATATCAAGATTGGGTGTATAATATTCAACTCAAAAAAGGAAAAGCTGGTAAAATAAATTTCTTTGGAATGGGTGGTGTAAGTAATATTGATTTTATTGGGAAAGATACAGATAGTACCGATTTTTATTCTCGTCAAGATCAAGATGGATACAGCACCAACAACTTTTATGTATTTGGAGCAAAACACACTATTGATATTTCTAAAAAAACTTTTTTAAGAACAGTGGTATCTTATGCAAGCACAACATCAAACTTTCAACAATATCAATATCCCCTTCCATTAAATTTTACTAATCGCTGGTTAACTTTTGATGTTAAAACATCTTCATCAACATTCAGAGTTTCATCGTTTATAAACACAAAATTTAATGCAAAATGGAGTTTAAGAAATGGAATTTTAGTTGAAGCATTTCAACATAAAGATGTAACCCTTAGCAGAGATGGCAAACCTGCTTCTGCACCATTTGATATTCAAAGAAACTTTAATGGCAATTCAACATTATTACAAGCCTACAGTCAATTTCGCTTTAAGCCTACAAACGACATAACTGTTACTGGCGGCTTGCATCAAATGTATTTTACTTTAAGCCAAAAAAACATTATTGAACCACGTGCAGGCATTAGCTACCAAATTAATAATAACAATACTATAATGTTTAATTATGGTTTACATAGCCAAATGCAACCATTGCCTGTGTATTTTTTTCAAAGAGAAATTAGTCCAGGTGTTTTAAATACTACAAATAAAAATTTAGACTTTACAAAAGCACATCACTTTGTTGTAGGATATGAAAAAAGATTTTTACAAAACTGGAGGTTAAAAGCAGAGGCATATTATCAGCATATTTTTGATGTTCCTGTAGAAAAAATAAGCAGTGGCTTTAGTATGCTTAATGCTGGGGCAGATTTTGGTTTCCCAGATAAAACTAATCTTCAAAACACAGGAACAGGTAGCAATTATGGGGTTGAATTAACGCTCGAAAAATTCTTAAGCAATGGATTTTATGTTCTCACGTCAAGCTCTATTTTTAGTGCCAAATACAAAGGAAGCGATGGTATTGAACGAAACTCTAGCTTTAACTATGGCTATGCAGCAAACATATTAGGGGGCAAAGAATGGAAAATGGGGAAAGCCAAAAAAAATGCTTTTACAATTGATATAAAACTTACCACCCTTGGAGGCAGATATGCAACTCCAGTAGATTTTGCTGCTTCCATTGCACAAGGAAGAGAAATATTAGATGAAACCAAATTTAATGCAGATAAACTAAGAAACTACTTTAGGTTAGATACAAAATTTGGTTTTAGAATTAATAGTAGTAAACGAAAAGTGAGTCATACTTTTTATTTTGATTTACAAAATGTCACTAATCAAAAAAATATTTTTTTAAGAAGATACAATGCCCAAAGGCAAACAATTGGAGACGTTAACCAAATTGGTTTTTTCCCAGACTTATTATATAGACTGCAGTTTTAATTAGTAAAAAATAGCACAAGTTTTATTTAATTTTTTAATAAAACTTGTGCCATTACTACTTTAATTTTAAAAAAAGAAATACATATGTATTGGATTGAGGAACTACACCAACGTAACAATATTTTAGCATGGTACGCATGGATTTGTTTAATTGGAGCCATAACTTGTTTTACACTTTCAAAAACAACATCAGTGCAAGTAAATGGCATTAATGCATATATAAAACCTACAAAATTTTTTTTAAGTACAGTTATTTTTTGTGCAACAATGGCTTGGATTGCATTTGAGCTAAAAAAACCAATAACAATAAAATATTACTCAATAGCAATTATTGCAATTCTAAGTTTTGAACTTATTGTAATTACTTGGCAAGCAGCCAATGGAAGACTTTCTCACTTTAATATCAGCACCAAATTTTATTCTTTACTATTTTCATTAATGGGTATTGCAATTAGCATACTTACACTATATACAGCTTATATAGGTTACTTATTTTTTGTAACACCAAATTTACAAATACCAGTTGGCTATTTGTGGGGCATTCGGCTAGGCATTTTGTTTTTTGTAATTTTTGCTTTTGAAGGAGGTATTATGGGTGCTAAATTGCAACATACAATTGGTGCATTAGATAATAACAATGGAATACAATTCTTAAATTGGAGTAAAAAATATGGCGATTTACGCATTGCACATTTTATAGGAATGCATGCCCTGCAAATTCTACCATTGGCAGGATTTTATGTTTTTAAAACACCAGCTAGTTTTATAACGTTTAGTTGTTTTTACTTTGTTTTTACAGTTTATACTTTGTTGAACGCTTTGAGAGGATTGCCATTAAAAATTTAAATATCAAAAAATAAAAATAAAATGAAAAATTGTAAATTAGCAGAATGAAATTTGCCTTTTTAACTTTTTTTATTTGCTTATTTGTAAATAATGCCTTTGCCCAAACCCCTAGTACAAAATTTGGTAAAATAATTAGGTACGATAGCTTTAATTCAAAATTTGTTTCAAAAAGAAATGTTGATGTGTGGCTTCCAGATAACTTTTTACCAAATAAAACTTTTGGTGTATTGTATATGCACGATGGGCAAATGCTTTTCGACTCCAGTATTTCTTGGAATAAGCAAGCATGGATGGTACAAAATATAATTCATGAACTTCAATTAAACCATAAAGATTTAAAGCAAATAATTGTAGTGGGTATTCACAATAGTGGTAGTACAAGGCATAGTGATTATTTCCCTGAAAAACCATTCAACAATCTTTCAAAAAAAGAAAAAGAATACATCAACAATATTCTTACTGCAAAAGGTAAAACAAAAACAAGATTTATACCTCAATCAAACAACTATTTAAAGTTTATAACAAAAGAATTAAAACCTTTTATAGACAGTACTTACAACACAAACAACACTCAAGAAAATACCTTTATTTGTGGTAGTAGTATGGGTGGATTAATAAGTTTGTATGCCATTTGCGAGTATCCAAAAGTTTTTAATGCTGCAGCTTGTATAAGCACTCATTGGCCTGGTACTTATAGTATAGATAGCAATCCTATTCCAAACCAATTTTTTAAATACCTAAAAAAGAATTTACCTAATCCTAAGAATCATAAAATTTATTTCGATTATGGCAACAAAACACTCGATAGTTTATACCCTCTTTTACAACAAAAAGTAGATGTAATAATGCAAAAAAAAGGATACAGTATAACCAACTGGAAAACACTTTTTTTTGAAGGCGAAAATCACAGCGAAAAAGCTTGGAACAAACGCCTGCATATTCCATTACTATTCATATTAAATAAAAACCAATAACACATTTGCATAAGTTTGTAATACAATTATTTTTATGAATATTTTAGTAGTTGAGGATGAGCAATCTATTGCCAACAATATCATTACAATTTTACAACTATACAATCACCAATGTGTACACATGCCCAACGGACAAGATGCTGTTAATTATTTGCTAGAAACACAAAACTTACCTAATATAATTTTTAGTGATGTAATGATGCCATTACTTGATGGCTTTGAATTATTAGATTTTGTAAAAAAAAATGAAGCAACCCACAGTATCCCTTTTTGTTTGCTTAGTGCACGAGCCGATGTAATTGACATAGATTTTGGATTAGGCAAAGGTGCCGATGCTTACCTTACAAAACCATTTACTGCCAAAGATTTACTGCTAACTTTAGATAAATGTATTAACAAAATTTAATTTGAAAATAGTTCAATAATCCTACATTTACAATTCTTAATAAACAATAATATGAAGAAAATTTTTTTAGTAGTATTTGGCATTATTACAATTTCAATGAGTTGTAAAAAAAATGATAGTACTGGCAATGGCACTTCAACAGACACTTATCTGCCATTAACAGCCAACAGCACATTTACCTATGCTGTAAACAGAAATGGCTTAAATACTACACCCACATACACAGTACAATCTGGCGACACCGCTGCTTTTAGCAAAAACTACAAACGTGTAAAAGCAACTACTGGAGAAACTAGCTACTATGCACAAAGTGGAAACGATTATTTTACTCTAATTAGCTTTCCTGTTGTAGGTGGACTCGAATTATTATTTTTAAAAGATAATGTTGCCGTAAACAACACTTGGAATACATCACAAACCATTAATAATGTAAATGTTCCTGGTGTACCTATACCAGTTTCCATTACAGTAAATTTAGATTTTAAAATAATGAGCAAAGGTGGTTCAAGAACTGTAAAGTCTAAGGTTTATAACGATGTTATTCAATCTCAATGCACACTTACAGCAGTTACACCCATTGGAAATTTACCACTTGGAACTGCAAATTTTTATTTTGCAAAAAATATAGGTATTATTGAGAGTGTTGTTGCCCTTAGCAATGCTACTGCAGGTATAAACACCAATGAAACCTATGAACTTACAAGTTACAACATAAAATAAATTTATAAAATTTTCTCTTTAAAAAAGCTATTGCATCAAAAGCAATAGCTTTTTTTATTCATCAAATTTGTTGAAGTTAAATACGCTATACTTTTACTTTTGCGGCTCAAATGGAAAATTTTATTAAACATTTATCGTTTATTGCACTAAGTTTATGCTCTAGCTTGCTAGTAGCACAAAATAATCAAAACGATATTCAATCAAACTACCAAATTTCTATTGTACAAGCAAAAAAGCCAATAAAAATTGATGGAATCTTAGACGATGAAATTTGGAAAACTGCACCTGTTGCAACCAATTTTTGGAGAAAATTCCCAACCGATGGCGGCCAAGCTAAACGACAAACCAAAGTTCAAATTGCTTACGACGATAATTTTATATACTTTGGTGTAGAAGCAATTGACAGCGGAAAAGCTGTTATTCAATCATTAAAAAGAGATTTTGGACACGATGGTCAAGATGGATTTGCGGTTTTACTTGATCCCCAAAATCAAAGAACCAATGGTTTCTTTTTTGTTGTTAGTGCATTTAACTCTCAAAGTGAAGATCAAAAAAGTGAAGCTAGTGACAATATTTCTTGGAGTTGGGACAATAAATGGTACAGCCAAACTACTCAAAAGCCAAATGGAGGCTGGTTTGCCGAAATGGCTATTCCCTTTAAAAGCTTGAGGTACGATGCAGCAAAAACAAATTGGGGAATAAACTTTGTAAGGGTAGATGTAAAAACCAACGAATATAGCTGCTGGACACCAGTCCCTGTAAACTTTAGCTCTCATGATTTGGGCTATACAGGCAAGTTAAATTGGCCAAGTGCACCACCAGTTGCTAAAAGCAATATTGCTATAATTCCATTTGTAAGTGCAAGTGCTAATGAAAGTAAGCAAACAAACGAAAAACTAACCGTTTATGGCAGTACTGGTGTAGATGCAAAAATTGCTGTAAATTCTTCTTTAAATTTAGACCTTACTGTAAATCCCGACTTTTCACAAGTTGAGGTTGACAGACAGGTAACGAATCTTACACGTTTTAATATCTTTTTCCCAGAAAGACGTACCTTTTTCTTAGAAAACGACGACTTGTTTAGCAATTTTGGTATTCCACCTATTCGCCCTTTTTATAGCAGAAGAATTGGTTTAGACAACAATGCTCAACGTATCCCAATTCTTTTTGGAGCAAGGCTTACAGGTAATATTGCTAAAAAAACTAGGGTTGGTTTTATGAATATGCAAACTGCCAGCACTAGTAATTTTGCTGCTGAAAACTATACTGCTGCTACCATACAACAACGTTTTTTAAAACGTAGTACTGCCAAAGTTTATTTATTAAATAGAGAAGGTTTTTTAAACGAAACTCAAAAGCAACAAAACCCTTTACAACAATTTGGAAGAAATGTTGGAGGAGAAATTAGCTATACTAATTTAAGTGGATCTTGGTTTGGTTGGGCAAATGGTCATAAATCATATAAACCAAATATTACAAAAGAAAATGGTTTTGTAAATTTTGGAGGAGGACATAACACAAGAAGATTTAACTTTTTTGTAGATTATACCGATATGGGAACCAATTATCACACAGATATGGGCTTTAATCAAAGAATCGAAAACTATGATGCAGTAAAAGATACCACAATACGATTAGGCTATAAACAAATTTATAATGAAATAGAATATAAGATTTTCCCTAAAAAAGGAAAATTTATACAGCATGGATTTTCACAAAGTAATTTTATTGTTTGGAACCCTAATAATACAATTAACGAACAAAGTTTTAACTCCAATTACTTTTTACTCTTTAAAAATACAGGTAGTTTTAATCTAAATTTTAGTCATAACATCGTAAATCTATTATTTGCTACCTCATTTACTAACAAAGCTCCTTTGCCAGCTGGTCATTATGTTTTTAACCAATTTAGCATAGGATATAGAAGCGATTTTAGAAAAGATTTTAGTTTTAATACTAACGCAAGTACTGGTAGCTTTTATAATGGGACAATCAAAGAAATTAGGGCTACAATTAATTATAGAAAGCAGCCACATCTAAACGTGAGTATTACGGCACAATACAATAAATTGGATTTTCCTAGTATTTATGGAAGTAATGAATTGCTTTTAATTGCCAATAGAGTAGAGCTAAATTTTACAACCAATTTATTTTGGACAACCTTTCTACAATATAATACTCAAGCCAATAATTTTAACATAAATAGTCGATTACAATGGCGTTATAAACCAATGAGTGATTTGTTTTTAGTATACACCGATAACTATTTTGCCACCCCCTTTTTAAATAATAAAAATAGAGCAATAGTTTTTAAGATGAATTATTGGCTTAATTTGTAATCTTAAATAAAAAAAATGTCAAACAACAAAAAACCTCAAAATTTTAAAAATCATGCACAGCTAGTGCCCATGTTTCATTTTGTAGGATTACCTTTTTTACTTGTAACAATAATTGGAAGCATTGTAAATGTTATAAATACCTCTAAAGAAAATTTGTATAATGCTTCATTAATTGTATGCTTATGCTTTATAGCTTTTATTGGTATGTGGTTTACTCGAACATTTGCATTAAAAGCTCAAGATAGAGCCATAAGAGCTGAAGAAAGATTTAGGTATTTTTTAAGAACAGGAAAAGATTTACCAAAAGAATTAAGGTTGAGTCAAATAATTGCATTAAGATTTGCCGGTGACGAGGAGTATGACGCATTACTAAATAAAGCTATAAACGAAAAACTTAAACCCAAAGCAATAAAACAGGCTATAAAAAATTGGAAACCCGATTATAATAGAGTGTAAAAACAGATACCTTTATATTTGCCCTTTAAAACTTTAATTTGTGTATAACTTAAGTATAAATTTACTTAAGCCTTACCTTATTTTTGAAATGTAATTAATGTAATGTTTGAGCTATTTTATAAATATTTAATTTTAAATAACCAGGCAAGTTTGCCTGGTATAGGAAGTTTTCTTGTGGAACAAATTCCTGCTTCAATGGATTTTGAAAACAAGAAACTAATTCCTCCAAGTCAAAAAATTAGTTTAAATAATACCGAAAATGTAGAAGAAGTTTTAAGCTTTCAAAGTTTTTTAAACCAAGAATTGAATATCGACAATAACCAATCTTGGCAAAAGCTAACTGCATTTACCGAAAATATTCAAACTCAAATTTTAAGTAATGGTTCATTAGAATTACCCAATATTGGTAAACTTGCAAAAAATATCAATGGTGGATTTACTTTAAATACCAGTAACTCTACAGATAATAAACAAGCTTTAAGCGATATTTGGATAAATAAATCACAAGCTGCAAATACAAATTTTATGGACGTATATTCCGATACAATGCCTACAATAATTCGAAGAGACAATTTTGTAGAAAATAACAATGTATTCATCAATAAAGAATCAGAAGATTATTGGTGGGTTTGGGCAATTGTACTAGCCATTATGGGTTTGGGAGCATTACTATACTATTACATTTAATTTAACCATACAATTTATTAAAAGCCGATTTTTGTCGGCTTTCTTTTTTTAAAACAAGATAGTTTTTGATGGAAAAAATAACCTACAAAGTTTGCCCACTTTGCCATAGCAACGATATAAATGCAGCGTTTAGTGTGCAAGATTTTACTGTAAGCCAAGAGCAATTTATTATTTTTAATTGCAATAGTTGTACTGCAAGATTTACTCAAGGCATTCCTTCCCAAGCTCAAATAGGCGATTATTACAAAAGCAATAACTACATTTCTCATAGTGATACAAAAGAAGGATTGGTAAGTAAACTATACCATACCGTAAGAAATATTACATTAAAAAGCAAGAGAAATCTTGTAAATAAATTTACTCAAAACAAAAAAGGAAATTTGTTGGATATTGGTGCCGGAACCGGTGCTTTTGCATTTACAATGCAACAAAATGGATGGAAAACCACAGCCTTAGAACCTGACACTACTGCTGTTGAAGTTGCTCAGTTGAAATATAAAATGGCATTACAGCCTTTAGAAAATTTGCACAAACTACCCAATAAAGAATTCAATGCCATTACGCTTTGGCATGTATTAGAACATGTACACGATGTGCAAGCCTATTTTAAAAAATTTGGAGAATTACTAGCAACAAATGGCACTTTGTTTATTGCAGTTCCCAACTATACAAGTTTTGATGCAGATTGGTTTAAAGAGTTTTGGGCTGCATATGATGTGCCTCGACATTTGTATCATTTCTCACCAACAAGTATGCAACATTTAGCAGAAAAACATGGCTTTTCTATTGTAAAGCAAAAGAGAATGTGGTTCGATAGCTTTTATGTAAGTATGCTAAGTACACAATATCAATCTAAAAAAATAAATTATTTTATAGCCATTTTAGTAGGCGTTTGTAGCACCGTAGCTAGCATTTTTCATAAAGAAAAATGTAGTTCTTTAATTTATATTCTTCAAAAGAAATAGCATGACAAATTTTTACAAATATCAGGGATGTGGCAATGATTTTATAGTTTTTGATAACAGGAGTAATCAATTACAATTATCACAAACTCAAATTGCAACAATTTGCCATAGAAACTTTGGCATTGGTGCAGACGGACTGATGCTGTTGCAAAATAAAGTTGGATACGATTTTGAAATGATTTACTACAACAGTGATGGCAATCCAAGTAGCATGTGTGGTAATGGCGGCAGATGCCTTACACAATTTGCTTTTGATATGGGAATAATTAAAGACAAATACTTTTTTATTGCTAGTGATGGAGATCATGAAGCATGTATTGTAGAAAACAAATGGATACATTTAAAAATGAAAGATGTAGATAAAACAATAAACGACAATGGAAATTTGGTAGTAAATACTGGCTCTCCACACTACGTAAAAATTACATCTAATGTAAAAGAAATTGATGTATTTACAGAAGGGAAAGCAATAAGATATAGCGACCTTTACAAAGCCAAAGGTATAAATGTAAACTTTGTAGAAATTACTGGTGAAGACAATATTTTTGTACGCACTTATGAGCGTGGTGTTGAAAACGAAACCTTAAGTTGTGGTACAGGTGTTACAGCTAGTGCTTTAGCATGCTACCATAACGAAAATGGATTTAATAGAATTGAGGTAGAAACCTTAGGCGGAAACTTAGCAGTTGAATTTGATAAAATTGGAGAAAATAGTTTTAACAATATTTGGCTTTGTGGTCCTGCAACATTTGTATTTAAAGGTGAAATAGAAATTTAAATGCCTCTTTTTTTATACATATTTTTTTACAACTGCTTTATTAAATTTTATGCTTTTGCAGCTTATTTACTAAGTATAAAAAATAATAAAGCAAAGCTATTTGTAAATGGCAGAAAAAATATTTTCGAAAAAATTAAACTACAAATCCAAGCCAACACAAACAAAAAAAATATTTGGATACATTGTGCTAGCCTTGGCGAATTTGAGCAAGCCAAACCAATTATTGAAAGTTTATATAAAAAAGAAAAATATTACATTGCACTAAGTTTTTTTTCTCCCTCGGGTTA
Organism: Chitinophagaceae bacterium; assembly: GCA_049242885.1. Lineage (GTDB taxonomy): Bacteria > Bacteroidota > Bacteroidia > Chitinophagales > Chitinophagaceae > CAIVPM01. Next base: position 5,833 of record JBMLOQ010000074.1, on the reverse strand, counting down.
TGAAGTTTCAAAGAATTATCCATTTGCACATGCCAAATTTTATTTGCCTTTAGACACTAAACAAAACGCAAAAAAATTGTTAGCAATTGTAAATCCATCATTAATTATTTTCATAAAATATGAGTTTTGGTTTCATTATCTTACTCAAGCAAAAGAGCAACAAATTCCTATTGTTTTAGCTTCAGGAATTTTTAGAGAAAGTCAACCTTTTTTTAAATGGTACAGCAAGCTGCATCTTATAATGTTAAACTGTTTTAACGAAATATTGGTACAAAATGATACATCCAAAAATTTACTTAATAGTATTGGTTTTACCAATATTAAAGTAACTGGCGACACAAGATTTGACAGAGTAGTACAAATTGCTGATGAAGATTATAAAAACGAAATAATTGAAAACTTTATTAAGCAAAAACCTTGCTTAATTGCAGGAAGCACTTGGTATGAAGACGAAGTAGAACTCCAACATTTTGTAAATAAACAAAATAATATTGTTACCATCATTGCCCCCCATAATGTAGATGATGAAAGTATTGCAACTTGTAAAAAAATATTTCCATCGGCTGTTTTGTATTCATCAATTCAAAAAAATAAAAATCATTCATCAAACAGTAACATTTTAATTATTGATTCAATAGGCATACTCAGTAAAATTTACAGATACGCTACTATATGTTTTATTGGTGGTGGTTTTGGAAACGATGGTGTACACAATGTTTTAGAGGCTAGTGTTTATGGCAAAGCATTAGTTTTTGGTCCTGAATACGAAAAATTTGCAGAAGCAATAGACTTAGTAGAAATAAATGCTGCAAAAAGTGTAGAAAATGGTTTAGAGTTAGAGGTCGTTTTATTTGAGTTATTTAGCAATAGTCAGCTACAAAATCAAATGGGCAAACTTGCTTATAGCAATACGATTAAAAATGCTGGAGCCACAAAAAAATCACTAACAATTGTAGAAAAATTTCTTTGATATTGTAACAAATTTTTAAGTAATTCGTACAATAAAAAAAAATAAACTCATGCAAAAAATTGTACTATCTTTTTTAGGTTGCTTTGTATATGTTTTAAGCTTTTGCCAAACCGATTCTACCTTAAAAGAATTTTCTGGCAAATATACTTTCCCTGCAGGTAGTGTGCTTAGCGAAGTAACAATAGTTTATGAAAATGGAAGTCTTACTGTAAGTACTGTTATGGGTAGTTCTCCTTTAGAAAGAAAAGAAGGAGATAATTTTAGTATTACTCAATACAATGGCACAGCAACATTTACAAGAGATGCCAATAAAAAAATTACAGGAATTACTATTGATGCAATGGGCTATCATTTAGAAGGCACTAAAGAAAATGGAATTGCAAGTATTGTTTTTAAAAAGCAGTACAAAATACAAAAAAATAAATACTATTGGGCTTAGTTTTCAGTTTCTACTTCCAGCTCTAATAATTTACAAGGAGTAAATTTTTTATCAATAGTTGATAGCGTAGTTAAGAGATTATAAATTTCTTGTAGGCCTATTTTTTTGCTCCATTCAAAAGGGCCATAAGGGTAATTTGTTCCAAGCTTCATTGCTACATCAATATCATGCTTAGTGCTTACATTAGCTTCTAATGCAAAATAAGCTTCGTTTACTATCATGGCAATTGTTCGTTGTGTAGGCAATCCAATAATATCTTTAAAAAAAAATAATTGCCAATTTGCTGCTAAGCAAATTTTTTGTAATGCACTTACAAAATAATCATCAGTGCCACCACACTCAATAGTTTTATTAACAATACTGGTAATCCATCCATTAAATGAAAAAAAATTATTGCTTAAATTTTCAGAATAGAGGGTGTAAGTATTAATTAAAACAGGCTTTGTTGTAACATACCTAAAGGGAGTTTTGTTTCCTTCATAAACATTATCAATATACACATCAGCATCAATAACTTCATTTCTATAAAAAATCAATTCAACATTTTCATTAGAACTTTTTAGCAACCATTGTTCTTGCTGAGGTAATGTTGCATGTAGTAAAATTTTTATTGCCATGTTGTAAAAATAGGAGTAGTTAAAAATTTATTTCAGTTATTTGCAATAAAATAATTTAAATGGAAAAACAAATAATAAACACTAGCAATGCACCTGCCCCAATTGGCCCTTACAATCAAGCTGTAAAAGCCAATGGCATGTTGTTTATAAGTGGCCAAGTGTGTTTTAACCCCACAACTGGAGAACTAATGATGGATGATATACAACAAGAAACCAACCAAGTAATGCAAAATTTAAAAGCAATTTTAGATGAAGCAGGAATAAATTTTAGTAACGTTGTAAAAACAACCATTTTTTTAAGCGATATGAGTTTATTTACTAGGGTAAACGAAGTATATGCAACCTATTTTACTGATAATTTTCCTGCAAGAGAAACTGTTGCTGTAAAAGGATTACCTCGTGGCGTAAATGTTGAAATAAGTATGATTGCTGCAATATAAAAAAACGCCAAGTTGATAAAAATTACAACTTGGCGTTTTAAATTTTTTGATGATTTTATAAATCTAATTCTAAATAAATAGGGCAATGATCACTATGTTTTACATCTGGATAAATAGTAGCAGCCTTAATACTTGCTTCTAATGCTTTACTTACACAAATATAGTCTATACGCCATCCTTTATTTTGCAATCTTACACTAGGAAAACGTTGGCTCCACCAACTATAACCACCAACAGTTTCAGGATTTTTATACCTATATGTATCTATAAACCCACTTTCCAAAAAATTGCTAAGCCAAGTTCTTTCTTCTGGTAAAAAACCACTGGTATTTTTATTTCCTTTGGGGTCATGAATATCGATGGGTTGGTGTGCAATATTATAATCACCACATAATACTATTTGCTTTCTAGTTTTTTTTAACTCCTCCACAAATTGCTGAATTTCTTTAAGCCATTGATATTTATAAGTTTGTCTTTCATCTCCACTTGTTCCACTAGGAAAATAACAGTTTAATATAGTAAGTTCTCCAAAATCGGCACGTATTACTCTCCCTTCAAAATCACTTTGTACAAAGCCATTTCCCTCAATTACAGCATCAGGTTTTCTTTTTGTAAAAATGGCAACACCACTATAACCTTTTTTTTGAGCACTAAACCAATGACTTGTGTAACCCAGTTTTTCAAACTCACTTACAGCTACGTCTGATTGTAGTGCTTTGGTTTCTTGTATACAAATTACATCTGCAGGGTTTGTTGCCAACCACTCTAAAAATCCTTTTTTAATCGCAGCCCTAATACCATTAGTGTTATAAGATATGATACGCATTGTAGTTTATCACTTAATGTTTATGATTCTAAATTAATTATATAAATCCTCCAATAATCAAGGATCAATAACTATTTCAATTTACTTAGTGCATCTTTAATTCTTGCCCATGCTTTTTGAATATTTTCAATAGTATTAGCAAATGAAAAACGTACACAGTTTGGATTACCAAAAGCCTCTCCCATTACACTTGATACATGTGCTTGGTGCAATAAATACAAACTAAAATCGGCAGAGTTAGTTATGGTTGTGTCATTATAAGACTTTCCAAAATAAAAACTAACATCAGGGAAAATATAAAATGCCCCTTCAGGATTATTGCAAATTATACCTGGAATATCTTTTACTAAGTCTAAAACAATAGCTTTACGTTTTGCAAATTCTTCTTTCATGGCTACACAAGATTCTTTACTACTTGTAAGAGCTGTAATAGCTGCACGTTGCGTAATACTACATGTAGCACTAGTAAATTGTCCTTGCAATTTTTCACAAGCCTTAGCTATGGCAACGTTACTTGCACTATACCCAAAACGCCATCCAGTCATAGCAAATCCTTTACTCAATCCATTTATTATCACTGTTCTCTCTTGCATTCCATCAAAACTAGCAATGCTATAATGTTTATCTACAAAGTTTATATACTCATAAATCTCATCACTAATAATGGTTATTTGAGGATATTGTTTAAACACCTCAACTAAGCTTGCCAATTCCTCTTTGCTATACACTGCACCACTAGGATTACAAGGACTAGAAAATAAAAAAACTTTTGACTTATCGGTTATAGCTTCTTTTAATTGCTGTGCTGTAATTTTAAAATTACTTTCAATAGTTGATGGCAAGGCTACTACTTTTCCACGTGCAATTTTTACCAACTCACTATAAGTTACCCAAAAAGGAGTAGGAATAATCACTTCATCACCTTCATCTACCAAAGCTAATATTACATTGGCTAAACATTGTTTAGCACCAGTGCTAGTTACAATGTTTTCTGGTTTATACTCTAAATTATTATCCTCTTTTAGTTTATAGCAAATGGCTTCTCTAACATCTACATATCCTGGAACTGGAGTGTAATGAGAGTAATTATTGTTTATAGCATCAATAGCAGCTTGCTTAATGTGTTGTGGGGTATCAAAATCTGGTTCACCTAAACTAAGATCAATTACATCTACTCCACTGCCTCTAAGTTCTCTTGCAAGCTTTGCCATTCTCAAAGTTTCAGGCTCATTAAATCTATCTAATAAGGTTGAAATAGTAGTACTCATTATTGCAATTATTTTGGGCGAATTTAAGGGTATTGAGTTTTTAATTTAAGATTAGTTTAAGTTAAAGTATCGTTCATCACATTCTAAAATTTACATTACTATATACTATACTTTTGAGCCTTCAAAAAAATGTTTGTATGAAAATAGGAATTGCTTGTTATCCCACTTTTGGAGGCAGTGGTGTATTGGCTACAGAATTGGGTAAAGCACTTGCCAACAAGGGGCATCAGGTACATTTTATAACGTATCAACAACCTGTAAGATTAAATGAGTTTAATGCAAATATTTTTTATCACGAAGTGCGAGTGCCTACCTATCCTTTATTTGATTATCCTCCTTATGAAGTAGCTTTAGCAAGTACTATGGTTGATGCAATAATAAATCATGATTTAGACTTATTACACGTTCATTATGCAATACCACATGCAAGTGCAGCTTATATGGCAAAACAAATTGTAAAAAGCAAAACTGGCAGAAGCGTACCAGTTATTACTACTTTGCATGGCACAGATATTACCCTTGTAGGAAAAGATAAAACCTATGAACCTGTAGTTACATTTTCTATTAACGAGAGTGACGCCATAACCAGTGTAAGCGAAAATTTAAAAGAAGAAACTTACAAAAATTTTGACATAAAAAAAGATATTGAAGTAATTACCAACTTTGTTGATGTTGCAAGGTTTGATAAAAAACCAATTGATGCTTTTAAAAAAGTTATTGCACCAAACGGAGAAAAAGTATTAATGCACGCTAGTAATTTTAGAAAAGTAAAACGTGTAGACGATGTAATAAAAGTATTTGCAAATGTGCGTAATAAAGTTGCTTGTAAATTAATGATGGTAGGCGATGGACCAGAACGACCAATGGCAGAAGAATTAGCAAGACAATTAGGCATTTCCGATGATGTACGCTTTGTAGGCAAGCAAGAACAAATGGAAGAAATTACTGCTGTAACCGATATTTTTTTACTAACCAGCGAATACGAAAGTTTTGGATTAAGTGCCTTAGAAGCTATGGCAGCAAAAGCCATTGTTATTAGCACGAATGCTGGAGGAATTCCTGAAATAAATATTGATGGCAAAACGGGTTTTATGGCAAATGTTGGAGATGTAGAAACTATGAGTAACAAAGCAATTGCAGTTTTACAAAACGAAAATTTGCTTCAAGAAATGAAAGAAAATGCTTATGAACATGCCAAAAAATTTGATATAAAAAACATTATACCTATTTACGAAAAACTATATAGTAGATTTTGTAGAATGAGTTTATAAAA
>JBMLOQ010000073.1:0-21540 GCA_049242885.1 Chitinophagaceae bacterium | reverse complement strand
GTAGTTCAAGTAAAAGATAAAGAAGGCAGAAGTTTGCCATTGTACGATAAAAACCCAACAGTATTATATGATGGTCCTTTAGTTGTTATGGTTAATGAAGGCAGTGCAAGTGCTAGCGAAATTTTTGCTGCTGCTATACAAGATTATAAAAGAGGGTTAGTAGTAGGCAGCACCAGTACTTTTGGTAAAGGAACTGTACAACGTAATTTAATGCTTGGCAATCAATTAGATTATTTTAACACAGATAAGCAAAATGGAGCTGTAAAACTTACTTTACAAAAATTTTATAGAATTAATGGAGGTAGCACACAGCTAAAAGGTGTAGTGCCAGATGTAGTTGTGCCAGACCAATATGAGTATTTGAAAATTAGAGAAAAACACATGCCTCATGCATTACCTTGGGATGAAATTGCAAAAGCTAATTACAGTACCCAAAATACAACTCAAGTAACTCCTGAGTTGATAGCTAAGGCTCAAGATTTAATTAATAAGGTTGATGCTTTTAATACTGTAAAACAAAATTCTGCATTTTTGGCTCAAAAAACAGATGCACCTAAAAGTTTAAAGTTAGATGTTTATAAAGCAGAGCAAAAACTAGTTAAAACTACTGTTACACAAACAAATAATGTTTTAAAACTTAAAGATGATTTGGATATTAAGGTTATGAAAGAAGACGAAGAAAAGTTTTACAGCAATCCAGATAAACCAAAAGGAGAGCGTTACCAGGCATGGTTGAAACAAATTAAAGCTGATTTGTATATAAAAGAAACTGCCAAAATATTAAATGAAATAATAATTTCAAATAGTATAGTTAAAAATAGTAATCAAGAAAAATAGGTGAATTTTATATTGTGGAAAATGGAGTTTTATTTCATAATTGTCCACTATTTAAAGAAGTAGTATAGTAAAAAATAAAATCACTTTACATTTACAATACTTACTCATTCATTACCTATGAATCGATAAAAAGATTAGCGTTTGATTCTTCAAACGCTTTTTTTATTCTTAAAATTTAAAGTGGAAGGAAATAATCAAGATTTAGTAAACCGAATTATAGCATACAACCTAAAATATTAAATTAAGGTTAAAGTTGTATTATGAAAAACCATTATGTTTGTAATGGTTTTTCATAGGATATTGGATTTTAAAACTGGGCATGGTTTCTACCAAGCCCTTTTTTTGAATTTTTTGAATTGATGTTTAATTCAATTTATATTTCATTTTTAAAACTAAATGTTTTAATAGAAAAAACTTTGTTTTAATAATGCCATCTTACAAAAGCTTCCATAGCGGCATATTTTGTAAGTCCAAGGTTAGCATACAAATTGGCAGTGTTGCTATTTCTATCTTCTGCTCTTTGCCAAAATTCCCTTGCATCACTTCCCTGAAAAGGAACCATATCTTTTTGTGATTGATGGATGAAAATACCAAAACGCTTTTTCATTACTTGATCTGGACTCATAGGAATTGCCATTTCAATTTCAGCAATATCCCACTCTTGCCAAGCACCTTTATACAGCCAAACCCAACAATCTTTTACCCATTCATCTCCTGCTGCTTTTAAGCGTTTCATACTTTCAAAAACAACATCTAAGCAAACTTTATGCGTGCCATGCGGATCGGCCAAATCGCCTGCACAAAATATTTGATGTGGTTTTAGTTTTCTTAATAATTCCATTGTAAGCAATACATCTTCTTCGCCCATTGGATTTTTTTGAATAGTACCTGTTTCATAAAAAGGAAGATTTTGAAAATGGCATCTATCATCTGTAAGTCCTACATATCGGCAAGTGGCTCTTGCTTCACATCTACGTATTAAGCCTTTTATACTTCTTATATCGGCAGTATCAATTTGATTTTTCTTTTTGCCTAGCAAAAACGTTTTTGCTTCTTGTAAAATATTTTTACTTTGTGTGTTATCAATTCCAAATTGCTCTTCAAAACCCACAGCAAAATCTAAAAAGCGTGTTACAAACTCATCAGTTACAGCAATATTTCCTGAAGTTTGATACGCTACATGTACTTCGTGTCCTTGATCATGCAAACGCATAAATGTACCCCCCATGCTAATAATATCATCATCGGGGTGTGGGCTAAAAATTACACTTCTTTTAGGGTTTGGGTGCATACGCTCTGGAGGGTTTGGAAGTGCTGCATTTTTGCCCCCTGGCCAACCTGTAATGCTATCTCTAAGCATATAATACACTTGCAAATTTACTTCAGATGCTTCTCCTTTTTCTACCAATAAATCCCCCAACCCGTTTTCAATATAATCGTTTGCAGTAAGATGTAAAATTGGTTTATTGATTTTTAAGGCTGTATGTACAACAGCACGTTTTATCATTTTGTTTGTCCAATCGCAATCGCCAGTAAGCCAAGGACTTTTTACTCTTGTAAGCTCAGTAGAAGCTATTTCATCTATAACAAATTCACAATCACTATGTTGTTGCAAAATACTAGCAGGTATTTGCTCAGTTACATCACCTTCAACACTTTTAGCAATAATGTGGGCTTTTAAACCCCAACCCATTAATATAATTTTTTTGGCTTTTAAAATGGTGCTAATACCCATAGTAATAGCTAAACGGGGTACTTGAGAAATATTTTGGAACTCAAAACTATTAGCAACCCTTGTACTATTGTCTAAGCTTACTAATCGTGTTTTTGAATGAATGCTACTGCCAGGTTCATTAAATCCAATATGTCCATTTTTACCAATACCTAAAATTTGTAAATCAATTCCGCCTAATTCTTCAATTTTATTCTCGTATGCAATACAAGCAGCTTTTATTTCGTCTTTTGGTAGCTCACCGTTGGGTATATTAATATTATTGGGGTTAATATTTACATGGCTAAATAAATGCCTGTGCATAAAACTCCAATAGCTTTGAAGTGCTTCTTTTTCTAAAGGGTAATATTCATCTAAATTAAATGTAATTACGTTTTCAAAGCTTAAACCCTCTTGTTGGTGCATTCTTACTAGCTCTGCATACATGCTAATAGGTGTGCTGCCTGTAGCCATTCCTAATACACATGGTTTATTTTCGGCTTGTTTTTGCTTGATCACTTTAGCAATTTGCTGAGCTGCATATTTTGAACCTTGCTTTGCGTTTTCAAAAATTTTAACTGGAATTCTTTCAAAACTATCAATTAAATCAACTTGAATTTTATTAGGCATAATTGCGGTTTTTTGCAAATTAATAACATTTTTCTGCGTTTTTGTACAAGATTGTAAAAAATTTTAAAAAGTCTATTCAACTATGGCATCTTTTGGGGTGCCTTTCTTTTTAATATAAATACTATATATAATACTTCCTACAATGCAACAAATTATGACCATCAGTGAAATACTAACTTGTGTTGGCTTGTCAATTATTTTAGCAATATAATGCTCTAGCAGCATTTTAATACCAATAAACACTAATACTATGGCAATTCCTTGTTGTAAATAATCGAATTTACTTACTGCACCTCTAAGCAAGAAAAATAAACTACGCAAACCCAAAACAGCAAATATGTTTGAGGTATAAATTACCAATGTATCTCTACTTATGCCCATTACTGCAGGAATACTATCTAAAGCAAAAACTAAATCAACGGCAGCAAGCATTATTACAACAACAAATAAAGTAGTGTATTGTACTTTTTTACCATTTCTAACAATGTATTTTCCATCACCATCGTGGTTTACCAATGGCAAAAAGCGTTGCAAGAATTTGTAGATTTTACTCTCTTGTGGTTTAAACTCTTCGTCTTCGTTAGCTGTAAACATTTTATAACCTGTATATACTAAAAATGCTCCAAAAATGTATAATAACCACTCAAATTGTTGCACTAAGGCTACACCTACGGTTATGAATATTATTCTAAAAACAATTGCCATTAAAATGCCAATGAGTAATACCCTACCATAGTATTTTTCTTTTACTTTAAACGCATCAAACAAAATTATAAACACAAAAATGTTATCAATACTTAGGCTCCACTCCATTAAGTAGGCACTTAAATATTCTACAGCAGGTTTTTGCCCTTCTTCGAACCATAAAAACCAGAAAAATGCTAATGCTAAGGCTACCCAAAAGAATGTTTGAAAAAGTGCCGTTTTTATGCTAACCGATTTGTTTTTTTTGGAAAGCAAACCTAAATCTACAATTAATGCAATAGGAATAATGATAGAAAAAGCAAGGTAAAGAATTTGGTGTGTCGTCATTTTTTTTAATTACTTATATTAAGAAAACAAATAATAGAATTTAAGGTTGTAAATATGAAGGATTAATTACTACCAACAAATCATTTTTACACACCTTAAATGTGAACAACAATTAATAATAAAATTACCTCAATCATTACATTTGCAACTTAATTTTAAATAATGGTAGATGTTTTATTGGGCCTCCAATGGGGCGATGAAGGCAAAGGAAAAATTGTAGATTTTTTTGCTCCAAATTACAAAGTAATTGCACGTTTCCAAGGTGGGCCAAATGCAGGCCACACTTTATATGTAGGTGGTAAAAAAGTAGTTTTACATCAAATCCCAAGTGGTATATTTCATCAAAATACTATAAACCTTATTGGCAATGGGGTAGTTCTTGATCCTGTAACATTAAAACGCGAGTGCGATACTGTTGCAAGTTTTGGAATTGATGTAAAAAAGAACCTTTTTATTAGTCAGCGTACCAATATTATCGTACCTACACATAGGGCTTTAGATAAAGCAAGTGAATTGCAAAAAGGTGATAGTAAAATTGGTAGCACCTTAAAAGGAATTGGCCCTGCATACATGGATAAAACTGGTAGAAATGCTATAAGAGTTGGAGATATATTGGAGAAAAATTTTACTAGCCAGTACATTAAATTAAGAATGAAGCATCAAAAATTGCTTGACAACTATAACTTTAATGAAGATATTTCGGCTTGGGAAGATGAGTTTTTTGAAGCTATAGAATTTCTTAAAACTTTGAATATTGTAAATGGTGAATACTTTATTAACGAACAAATTGCACAAGGCAAACGAGTATTAGCTGAAGGTGCACAAGGTAGTATGTTGGATGTTGATTTTGGTACTTTTCCATTTGTAACAAGTAGCAATACTATTAGTGCTGGGGTTTGCACAGGTTTGGGTATTGCACCTAATAAAATTGAAGAAATTTTTGGTGTTACAAAAGCTTATTGTACACGTGTAGGTGGTGGTCCTTTTCCTACAGAATTACACGATGCTACAGGTGAAGAATTACGAAAAATTGGTAGCGAATTTGGTGCTACAACTGGCCGTCCAAGACGTTGTGGTTGGATTGATTTAGTAGCCCTTAAATATGCTTGTATGATTAATGGTGTTACACAAATGGTTATGACCAAAGCCGATGTGCTTGATAGCTTTGAAACCCTGCAAGCTTGTACTGCATACAATATAAATGGAATTGAAACGAGCGAAGTGCCTTTTCATTTAAGCAAAGTAGTGGTTGATCCAGTACTTAAAAGTTTTGCAGGTTGGAAAAACACACCTTCAGTAAACCTACAAGAAGGTGTTGCATTACCCAATAGTATGAGTGAATACATTAAGTTTATAAATGAGTTTACTGGTGCACCAATAAAATATATTTCTAATGGCCCAGAAAGAGAACAAATTTTAGCGTTATAGTTTTATACAAACCTTGATAGTTTTGTTTTAATGCTTATTTCCAATGCATTTGAATAAAAATCTTCAAGGTTTTTTTATTAAATTCTGAAAAATTTTGCATGAATATTCATCAATTGGCTACTGAAATTAAAATAAAGAAAACCTATTTGTGTGTAGGATTAGATACAGAGATTTCAAAAATTCCAAAGCATTTGCAAACCAATAAAAATGCAATTGTTGATTTTAACAAAGCCATTATTGATGCTACTTTGCCCTTTTGTGTAAGTTATAAAATTAATACAGCATTTTATGAAGTTTTAGGTAGTAAAGGATGGGATATAATGCAAGAAACTTTTGATTACATACCCAATACACATTTTAAAATTGCAGATGCAAAAAGAGGTGATATTGGTAATACAAGTAGCCAATATGCTAAAGCATTTTTTGAAACCTTAAATGCCGATGCTATAACTGTAGCACCTTATATGGGTGAGGATAGTATAGCCCCTTTTTTAGCATACGAAAATAAAACAACCATAGTTTTAGCACTAACAAGCAACAATGGGGCTAAGGATTTTGAGATGCTTACCACCAATGGTAGTTATTTGTATGAAGAAGTGATAAAAAAAGTAAGCAGTTGGGGTACAGTAGGCAATTTAATGTTTGTTGTAGGGGCAACCCAAACACAAGAATTGCAAAATATTAGAAAGTTAATTCCTAATCATTTTTTATTGGTTCCTGGTGTTGGTTTTCAGGGAGGAAGTTTAGCCGATGTAAGTACATTTGGTTTAACACAAAGTAAATCTGGCGTTCTTATTAATGCCAGTAGAGCAATTATTTACGCTAGTGAAGGCGAAAACTTTGCAACTGAAGCAGCTGCAATTGCACAACAATATGTTGCCGAAATGCAAGCTTATTTATAAACTAATTACTAATTATGTTTACTCTTAATTGCAAAGGAAGTTTAGTAACGCTAGAGCAGCCATTGGTAATGGGAATTATAAATGCTACGCCAGATAGTTTTTATCAAAATAGCCAGCAAAAAAGCATAACTGAAGCTTTATACACTGCCGAAAAAATGATAAATGATGGAGCTACATTTATAGATGTTGGTGGGCAAAGCACTAAACCTAATGCAATAAAAATTTCTGCCGACGAAGAATTGCTACGAGTAATACCTTCAATAGAAGCAATACATAAAAATTTTCCAGAAGTATTAATTTCAATTGATACATATTATGCAAAAGTGGCTAAAGAAGCTGTTTTTGCAGGAGCTTGCATGGTAAATGATGTAAGTGCTGGTAATTTAGATAATGATATGGTTTCTTCTGTTGCTACACTAAATGTACCTTATGTATGTATGCACATGCAAGGCACACCACAAACCATGCAAAACAAAACCAATTATAACAATATTGTAGAAGACATTTTAAAGTTTTTTATACAAAAAATACAAACTTGTAACCAAGCAGGAATTAAGGATGTAATAATAGATATTGGTTTTGGTTTTGGTAAAACTGTAGAGCAAAATTTTTATTTATTAAAGCATTTGCAAAATTTTACTATACTTGACAAGCCAATATTACTTGGTGTTTCTCGAAAAAGTACTATTTACAAAACATTAAATACTACTGCAGAAAATGCACTTAATGGTACAACTGTTTTAAATACTTTAGGTTTACAAAATGGTGCCAATATTTTAAGGGTTCACGATGTAAAAGAAGCAATGGAAACTGTAAAATTGTTTAATGCATTTAACGCAGCAAATAATTGTTAAAGAATACTTTTATTAATTAAGGTTAGTTTGTTGTTTCTTAAATCTATACAGCTACTATACCTATCTAATTCTTGTCTATCCCAATAATCATAGCCACAGCATTTTTATCGCCAGTAGAAGTACTAAAACCAATGCTTCCATTATTTGCAGTAAAATTGATATTGTTTACACTATTTCTACTAATTGCTTTGTTTACAGCATTTTCAAATCCTAATGCTCTATTGGAATTTACGGCATTATTTAGTTGAAATACATCTAAAGGTTGAGTGCTTGTAACAATAGCCATGTAATCTTTTGTGCCAATTTCATCGGCTTGTAAAGTTTTACCTCTAGGAAATAATCTATATCCTGTAATGCCACAATATGGGCTAAACATGGTTTTTGTTGGATCCGCTTTTGTTGGATAGGGAAACAAAACATAACTGCTACCATCAGTTTCTTTACCTAAAACATATACATAGCAAGGAACTTCGTTTTTAACTTCTACTTTAAATGTGCTGCCTTTTTTTATTGGTTGCAAAGTTGTAAAAACATTGCCTCCACTATTCTTTAAAGGAATATATTGTTTAGTTGCACCTTCAACCAAGCCAAAGCTGCATGCTAAATTTTGAGCTACAGCACTACCCATTTTTGGCATTGGGTCAAGGCCATAGGCTTCTCTTACAAAATGTTTAAAATCTTTATATAGTACCCAGCCAATTCCATTTTTGCCCCATTCAGGTCCCCAGCTATTCATTATTTCAAAAGCACCGCCTTCTTTTCTATCATCATAGCCAATTACACACATCGCATGACCTCCAAATCCCATTTGATTATAATCGTCGCCACTAGGGTGCCATATTTCATTGTTCATCATGCCTTGCATAAAACTACCACCTACCATCATACCAATAATTACAGGTACATCTTTTGCTAAATGTTCTTTTATAGCATGAATGTCTAAATCATTTGTACTTTCATTTCCTGAAAGCCTTGTAAAGCCTAACATTTTGTATTGTGCAGCCTCGTTCATTAATCCACCATTGGGTGTTCTATCACAATCTTTATCGGTGTAAGGGAATCGATTGTCTTGCACTGCACCTACTTTTGTAAGGTTTTCCATAGCCCTAATGATGTAACTACCTTGACAACCATCTAATTTAATTTGATTGTACATAAAGGCTGGGCTAAAGGCAGTAGCATCAGGATTTACACCTGTACTAGCAGCTTCTAAAATAGTTCGTGCAGCATAGGCACTACTCCAAGCCACACAGCTACCTTGTTCGCCTTGATTTCTGCGTTGTGGTGCAAAATTTGCCAAGCTTACATACTCTGGCAATGTGTTTTTACTTTCGTCTAAACCTTCATATACTTGGGCTTTAGCATATTCTCGAGGGTCTAAATTGCCGCCAGTAGAAAGAGCTGTATTGTTTTGATTAGTTGGCATTATTCCATTACAGCCACCTTTAAAAAATACAAAGCCTCCAATTACTAATGCAACTATTAATAGCTTAGGATTACGAACTAGTAGTCCTATAATCATAGGTAAAAATTGCATCAACATTCCTCCTCCGCCACCTCTATTTCCACCACCACCACCTCCAGTATGTTCATTTTCGTTGGAGTAATTGTCGTTATTATCATCTACCATTCTTATAGGCATAGAACAAAATTTTAGGATTGCAATTTATAGTTTTTGTGGGAATGATGATTTTTTGAATAATAAATTTTCTTAATGGATGTAACTGAAAGTTCTACTTACAGCTAAAAAATATCCAATACTAAAGTAAAATTTGAAAATTGTTCAAAAGTTTTCTTTAAGCTAACCCTTATAAAAAGTGAAAATTCTGTTGTGGTAAAAGCATTTTTATTTTAATAATTTAAAACACACAAAATTGCAAATAAATTTGGTCTTAACTGTTAAGTACGCATCTTGCCATCATAAGTAAAGTATTTATTTCTAAATTTTTTTAAGACCTTGTTGGGGTTGATGAAGGAACTTGTTTATTTTTGATAAAAAATTTAGCAAAATGATAAAGCACTTACACATTACAAACTATGTTTTAATTGATGTAATTGATATACAATTTAGCCAAAACCTAAATATTATTACTGGCGAAACTGGTGCTGGTAAAAGTATAGTAATGGGTGCTTTAAACTTAATTTTAGGAGACCGTGCCGATGCAACTGTATTGGTAAACAAAGAAAAGAAATGTGTGGTTGAAGGCACTTTTGATTTGTTGAAAAATAACGCATTAAAAAACGCATTGCAACAATTAGATATTGAGCAGGATGATGAGTTGATAATAAGAAGAGAAATTGCAGCAAATGGAAAATCTAGAGCTTTTATTAATGACACGCCTGTAACCCTTGCTCAACTTAAGCAAGTAACTAGTTTGTTGGTTGATTTGCATCAGCAATTTGACACTTTATCATTAAGTGATTCAAATTTTCAACAACAAATAATTGATGCTTTAGCCAATAATTTCGCTCTTGTTAAAGCTTACAAAATAAATTTTAAACAATGGCAACTCGCAAAAAAAGAACTTCAAACTTTGCAACAACAAAAGCAAGATTTTGAAAAGGAAAAAGATTATAATCAATATTTATTATCGGAATTAACTGACCTTAATTTAAAAGAAAACGAACTTGAAACTATTGATGCTGAATTGCAAATTTTAAATAACGCCGAAACAATAAAACAGCAGTTAAGTAATTTTTATTATACCTATAAAGAAGCAGAGCAACCTTTGCTAAGCCTTATAAAACAACAGGTTCAGCAATTACAGCATACCTCAAAACAACTTAGCAAATTAGAAGCAACAGCAAATAGATTGCAGCAAGTTTATGTTGAATTACAAGATATTGTTAGCGAAATTGAAGCAGCCAATGACGCTATACTTTTTGACGAAAAGAAAATCGAAACTTTAAATGATAAACTTACTCAAGGATACAAGTTATTGAAAAAGCATGGAGCAAACACCACCAATCAATTGCTTTTAATTCAAGCAGATTTAGAGCAAAAATTATTAACTGTTTTGCAAATAGATGACGCTATAGTAAATAAGCAAAAAGATTGTGATGCACTTGAAAAACAAATTAAAGAACAAGCAATAATAATTTCAAACAACAGAAAACAACAACAAACTTTAGTAGAAAAAAATGTGAACGAATTGTTGCAGAAAGTTGGTATGCCAAACGCCAAGCTTAAAATTGAAATTGATAGCCATAATGGTTTGAACGAAAATGGAATTGACGCTATAAACTTTTTGTTTGATGCTAATAATAGCCAACGTTTTGAACCCATAAGTAAAGTTGCAAGTGGTGGAGAGTTGAGTAGATTAATGCTTTGTATAAAAAGTTTAGTTGCCAAAAAAATTGAACTGCCTACTTTAATTTTTGATGAAATTGATACAGGTATTAGTGGCGAAGCTGCTAAACAAGTTGGAATTATTTTAAAAGACTTAGCAAATGATATGCAGATTATTTGTATTACTCATCAGCCGCAAATAGCAGCCAAAGCATTTACCCATTTGTTTGTTTATAAAGCAGTTGAAGCTAATGCCATAAAAACAAGAATTAAGCCATTGAGTAAAGATGAAAGTATTGTAAATATTGCCAAAATGATGAGTGGAGATAATCCTAGTGAGGCTGCTTTGCTAAATGTAAAAGAAATGATGAATTAATATATAGATATTGCAAGCAAAATAGTTTTGGTTGTGCCTAAACTTGCGATTTCCAGTAAGCTAATGGATGGTTCAATTAACTTCCACTAAATACAGGTTGTCTTTTTTCTAAAAATGCATCAACACCCTCTTTATAGTCTTTAGTATTGGCACTTTTTTGTTGTAGTGTATCTTCTAATTTAAGTTGTTGTTCAAAACTATTTGTGGTGCTTTGATTTAAAGCTTGCTTTGTAAATGCTAATGCTTTGGTTGGCATTTGTGCAAGCGTTTGTGCAATTTTTTTACTTTCTATTTCAAAATTATCAGCACTAAAAACTTTGTACAGCATTCCCATTTGCAAAGCATCGTTTGCTGTAACTTTATCACCCAGCATCATTAAAGCACTAGCTTTTTGAAAGCCAATTAATCTTGGTAATATAAATGTTCCTCCACTATCTGGGATTAGTCCTATTTTGCTAAATGCTTGTATAAAACTTGCATTTTCTATAGCCACAACAACATCTCCTTGTAAAGCAATATTTGCACCAGCACCTGCTGCTACGCCATTTATAGCAACTACAATTGGTTTTGGTAAATTTCTCATTTTTAAAACAATAGGGTTGTAGTGCTCACTTAAAATTTGTGCCAAAGTTGGGGCATTATCACCTACTAGTTCAGCTAAGTCTTGTCCTGCACAAAAAGCTTTACCATTGCCAGTTATATATAAACATCTTACTGAGTTATCATTGGCACAGTCATCTAAAATTGTTTGCAAAAGCAAGGCCATTTCTCTATTAAATGCATTAAATTTTTCTGGTCTATTTAATGTGATGTATGCTATATTCTCTTTTTTTTCAATTAAAATGGAAGCCATGATTTGTGGTATTTATATAGGAAGTAAATATAGTATTTGAACTTGTTTTATTTTATAATTATTTTGATTAATAGATATTCAAAAGCTTATATTAACCCTAATTGAAGTGAAAAGCCCACAGAACCTTTGAGGAACGAAAAGGGGCGAGGACTTGGAACGAAAAGCAGGAAACTGCTGTAAAATAGACAATTGAACGATGAGGTTTCGAAAAAAAATGAAAAATATTATTGAATTGTCCAATCTACAATTTCGTTTGCCCATTCTTTTTTGTAGGGAGTTGCAATGCGAATGTAATTATCGGTATAGCCTTCCATCATTCCATTTTTTATGTGATCTTCAAACAATACTTTTCGAGTTTGCTGTACAAACTGTTGGTTAAAATATTGTTGTTTCATGTAACTTAAATTACGCAACTGTTTATTTCGTTCGTTTCTAGTGTTTATTGGCACTATTTCTTTCATTTCTGCTGCCAAAGTATTACTTCTTTCACTATAAGTAAAAACATGTAAGTAAGAAACATCTAATGAATGTAAAAAATCAAAGGTTTCTTTAAATAGCTCTTCAGTTTCTCCTGGAAAGCCAACAATAACATCTACGCCAATACTAGCATGAGGCATAAATGTTTTTATTAGTTGTACACGTTGTGTATATAATTCTCGCTTATACCTTCTTCGCATTAAACCCAAAATTTTATTGCTCCCACTTTGTAAAGGAATGTGAAAATGGGGCATAAATTTTTTGCTATTGGCTACAAATTCAATGATTTGGTTACTCAACAAATTTGGCTCTATAGATGAAATTCTGTAACGACTGATACCTTCAATTTTATCTAAAGCTTGTATGAGTTGGTAAAAATCTTCGTTGTAATTTTCATCTCCATGTTCACCTTTTCCAAAATCACCAAGGTTTACACCGGTAAGTACAATTTCTTTAACGCCATTATTAGCAAGGCTTTGAGCATTGGCAACAACGTTTGCAATACTATCACTTCTGCTTTTACCTCTTGCTTGTGGTATGGTACAAAAACTACAATTATAATTGCAGCCATCTTGCACTTTTAAAAAAGTTCTTGTTCTATCGTTTAATGAAAATGAAGCATTAAAACCAGTAACTTCTCCAATATCGCAACTGCAAATTTTTGCTTTATCAGTTTTTGTATAGTTATTTAAGTGCTCTACTAAATTAAATTTTTCGGCTGCTCCTAAAACCAAATCTACACCAGGAATTTCGGCAATTTCTTTAGGTTTTAATTGAGCGTAACAGCCAGTAATTACTACTATACCTTCAGGATTTTTTTTGTTTATTCTACGAACTAGTTGCCTACATTCTTTATCGGCATTATTGGTAACGCTGCAAGTATTTATTACATAAACATCAGCTTCATCTGTAAAATCTTTTTTTTGGTAGCCTTCGTTTTCTAATAGGCGACTTATAGAAGATGTTTCAGAAAAATTGAGTTTGCACCCAAGTGTATGAAATGCTACTGATTTTTTTTGCATAAACGTTGCAAAGGTAAGAGCTTGAATTACATTTTATACTCGAAATGAAAATTTTGTATTTAAATTATTTGGATTTTAGGAATGAAACCCTACTTTTGCAATCCATTAAAAACGGGAGGTAGTTCAGCCCGGTAGAATACCTGGTTTGGGACCAGGGGGTCGCAGGTTCGAATCCTGTCCTCCCGACAAAAAAAGGTTAGCAGAAATGCTAGCCTTTTTTGTTTTATAATTTAAAGTGTTTGTGCTGTAAAATTTACTATCTTAAATTTTGATACAAATTGGGATAATCACTAATCAACCCATCTACACCTAGGTTTTTTAAAGTTTGCATGGTTTGTAAATCGTTTACTGTCCAAGGAATTACTTTCATGTTATTTGAATGACAGAATTGAATTAAACTTGCATTAACATGGCTAAAATGAGGTGAATAAATATTAGGTGTAAAACCTAAACTAGTTAGTCTGCTTGTTAAAGAAATATTTTTATCATCTTCATATAAGTATGCAATGCCTTGCGTTGGATATTTTTGATGAATATATTTTAAAACTCTTGTATCGAAACTTTGAATGGTAGTTTTGGAAAGTAGATTTTTATTTTTTAGTACAGTCATCACTCTTTCACAATACTCTGCAACTAAAGGATGGTACAATCTATCGGTTTGTGGTGTAGATTTTATTTCAATATTATATTTAAAATTATTGGGGATATTTTTTGTTTTGCAATGGTTATCTACAGCATCAATTACTTCAAATAATAATGGTTTAATAGCAGCTACTTTATATTGTTGCAAAAACCTTGGGTGTGCTTTTAAGCCTACATCATATGATTTTATTGTAGTATAGCTCATTTTGTAAAGGTTTAAATTTTTCTCTTCACTAGAGTCAACAAATTGGCCATTGGGTTTAGTAGAAATTTCGTGATTAAAAAAAGGTTCGTGCGATAAAATAACGCCATTATCTTGTGTTATTACTACATCCATCTCTAGCGTATTTACACCTAAGTCTATTGCTTTAAGCATAGCATCTATTGTGTTTTCTGGCATTAATCCTCTGCAACCTCTATGTCCTTGTAAATCAAAATTTGGAAAATTTGGAAAATTTTTTTTGCTGAAAGAAACTGTCATAATAGTAGATATTGCTACACCTAATAAAATTGCTATATTTTTCATGTTTCAAATGTATTTATTAAATAGCTATCTAATATATCAAAAATCACATGTGAATAACATTTATAAATCAAATTGTGGTTTCAACTTAGTACTATTCTTTTATTTTTGTATCCTTATTTTTATTTATGATTTGTAGAGAAGTTGTAACACCCAATGATAAAATGGCTTTTTTGGAAATTGCTGTTGAATTAAACAAGCAAAATCCTTGTTATATAAGGCCTTTAGATAATGATATAGAGAAAATATTTGATGCCCAACAAAACAAAAATTTTAAACATGGAATTTTAAATCGATGGATTTTACAAAATACTGCTGGTAAAATTATTGGAAGAATTGCTGCATTTACTAACGATAAATACATTAATAAGGGAACTGATTATAAAACTGGCGGTGTTGGTTTTTTTGAGTGTATTAATGATGTTAAAGCTTCTTCTATTTTATTTAATACAGCAAAAAATTGGTTGCTTAGTAAAGGGTGTGAGGCAATGGATGGCCCAATAAACTTTGGTGATAGAGATAGTTGGTGGGGGTTGTTAGTAGAAGGTTTTGATGTTGCTCCAGTAGTTGGTATGCCATTTAATCCTAGATATTATGAAGCCTTGTTTGAAGCCTATGGTTTTAAAAACTATTATAATCAATATTGGTTTAAAATGGAGGTAGATGATGAATTGCCCCAACGTTTTCAAGAACGGTATGCACGATTTGCAGCAAAGCCAGATTATGTAGCAAAACATGCTAATTTAAAATTCTTAGATAAATATGCCCAAGACTTTGCAACTGTTTACAATGCAGCTTGGGCACAACATGGCGAGGCAAAAGAAATTTCAAAGGACGATGTAGTAAAACTTTTTAAAACGCTAAAGCCTATAATGGATGAGCGTGTAATTTGGTTTGCATATTATAAAGAAGAGCCTATTGCAATGTTCATAAACATTCCTGATGTAAACCAATATTTCAAACATTTTAATGGAAAACTTGGCTTATGGCAAAAAATTCATTTAATGTGGATGAAGTATACAATGAAGCGTAAAAAACTTGTGGGTCTTGCATTTGGAGTAGTTCCTAAATATCAGGCTTTGGGTATAGATAGCTTTTTAATACAAGCTTGTGGAAATTTAATTAAAGATAAAAATTGGTTTGGACAATACGAAATGGGGTGGGCAGGAGATTGGAACCCCAAAATGCACAATATTTATAAAACCCTTGGAGGAAGTCAAAGCAGAAGAATGGTTACTTATAGATATATTTTTGATGAATCAAAAAATCCTTTTGAACGCCATCCAGTAATGGATTACAAATAAATAAACAAATTTTCTTGCACAAAATATTAGTTATACAAACTGCTTTTATTGGAGATGTTGTATTAGCTACAGGTATTGTAGAAAAACTACACCATACTTACCCTAATGCAGCAATAGATTTTTTATTGCGAAAAGGAAATGAAGATTTATTTGCCAATCATCCTTTTATAAATAAAGTAATTATTTGGGATAAAAAAGAAAGTAAATACAAGCATTTGTGGCAATTGCTTAAGCAAATTAGAAAAGTAAAATACGATGCTGTTGTAAACCTGCAAAGATTTGCTGCAACAGGATTTTTAACTGCTTTTTCTAAAGCAAAACTTACAATTGGTTTTAATAAAAATCCTTTAAGTTTTTTGTTTGATGTATCTGTAAAACACATTGTAAGTACAAATGAAAATCACCTACATGAAGTAGAAAGAAACCAACAACTTATTGACTCTATTACTAGTGGAAAAGCAATTAATCCTAAATTATATCCATCAGCAATGGATTATGATTTTGTAAAAAAATACCAACAAGAAATTTATTTATGTATTGCACCTGCAAGTGTTTGGTTTACTAAGCAATATCCCAAAGAAAAATGGGTTGAGCTATTAAACAGTTTGCCAATTAATTATAAAGTTTATTTATTGGGTGCACCAAGTGATTGTGTTTTGTGTGATGATATTATAACTTCATCTACCAACCTCAACTGTACAAATTTGGCTGGTAAACTTTCTTTTTTACAATCTGCTGCATTGCAGAAATTTGCTGTAATGAACTATGTAAACGATTCTGCTCCTATGCACTTTGCCAGTGCTGTAAATGCTAATGTTACAGCTATTTTTTGTAGTACTTTGCCTAGCTTTGGTTTTGGACCATTGAGTAGTGAAAGTTATATTGTAGAATCATTAGAGAAATTAGATTGTAAACCTTGTGGATTGCATGGGCAAGCAACTTGCCCACAAAACCATTTTAATTGTGCAAAAACAATAAAAGTGGAGCAATTGTTGAAATCTTTAAACTTTATAAGTACCGTTAAACCAAATAGTAAACCATGGCAGTAAGATTATTTTTTATTTGGCTAATTATAAGTGCAAAATTATCGGCACAAAACAGTTTTATTCAAGAACAAAGATTAAACCCAAGAGTAGATATTGCATTTAAACAAAAAGAGGATTCGTTAAAAAAGCAATTTAAAAAGCAAGAACTTTCATGGCCACCCAAGCAAATGTATTTACGCAGTTTTAAATATGATAGCCAATTAGAAGTTTGGATAAGATACAATACTAGCGATACATTCTGTCTATTTAAAACCTATAAAGTTTGTGCTTTAAGTGGTGCTTTAGGCCCAAAAAGAATGGAAGGGGATTATCAAGTACCTGAGGGTTTTTATCATATCAATGCCTTTAATCCAAAAAGCATGTATCACTTGGCATTAAGCCTTAATTATCCTAATTCGAGTGATGCTTTATTAAGTGACTCTTTAAACCCAGGTGGAGAAATATTTATTCATGGTGGCTGTGTTACAGTTGGCTGCATACCCATTAAAGATACTCAAATTGAAGAACTATATGTACTTTCTTCAGTTGTTAAAAATGAGGGACAAGATTTTATTCCAGTTCATATTTTTCCTGTAAATTATAATAATAAAAAAAGCTTAACTTATTTGGCTCTTCAAATTAAAGAGAATAAACAATATTTAAAATTTGTTGAAAAAATACAAGAAGTTTACGATTACTTTAACCTTCATAAAAAATTGCCAGTAATAGCAGTTGATGCAAAGGGTGAATATGTTTTATTCAACTAAAAGTTAAACAAATACTATTATTGTATTACAATTAAAACCCAAGATGCAAAACGATATTAAAAAAATTTCTGTTCATCAGTTAGGATATAATTTTATTGGAAGTGAATATATACCTGAAGGAAAAGATGAATACTATTTAAGAGATATTCAAAATAGAAGTGGTATTGATTACAGAAAACTTACTGCATTTGAAATTGAATTGTTGGTTCGCAATAGAAACACAAGTGACGATTGGAACAACATTTTAGTTGGCGATGCCTTTAATCCAGAGCTTGTTAGAAATTGCAAATTCTATGGATTAATAAGAATAGGAAAACTTGAACCTTTTTGCTTGGTTTTTAGCGACCTTAAAACGCCAGTGGGCTTGTATAATAGTACTATTATAAGTTGTGATATTGGCGATAATGTTGTGATTGAAAATGTACATTATTTATCTCATTACATTCTAGGAAACGAAGTAATTCTAAGCAATGTAAACGAAATGGTAACTACAAATCACAGTAAGTTTGGAAATGGAATTGTTAAAGAAGGAGAAAATGAACAAGTAAGAATTTGGTTGGAGTTATGCAACGAAAATGGGGGACGTAAAGTAATGCCTTTTGTAAGTATGCAGCCAGCCGATGCTTATTTATGGAGTAAGTGTAGAGATGACGAAAAACTACTAAACCAATTTAAAAAATTTACGGAAGATGAATATAAAAATCACAGGGGATATTATGGAAAAATTGGTGATAGAACTGTAATAAAGAATACTGAAATTATTAAAGATGTTTGGGTAGGAAGTGATGCTTATGTAAAAGGAGCAAACAAGTTAAAAAATATTACCATAAACAGTGGGCCAGAAGGAAGAACACAAATAGGAGAGGGAGTTGAATTGGTAAATGGTATTGTAGGGTATGGATGTAGGGTTTTTTATGGAGCAAAAGGGGTTCGTTTTGTAATGGCAGCTCATTCTCAGTTAAAGTATGGAGCAAGGCTTATAAATAGTTATTTAGGGCACAACTCAACAATCTCTTGTTGCGAAGTTTTGAATGCTCTTATATTCCCTTTTCATGAGCAACATCACAACAATTCTTTCTTGTGTGCCGCTTTAGTAAAAGGGCAAAGTAATATGGCTGCTGGTGCTACTGTTGGTAGCAATCATAACTCTAGAGGTGCTGATGGTGAAATTGTTGCTGGACGTGGTTTTTGGCCTGGCCTATGTGTAAGTTTAAAACATAATAGCAAGTTTGCAAGTTTTACAATTATTGCAAAAGGAGATTATAGCAACGAAATTAATGTACCCTTGCCTTTTAGTTTGGTAGCGAATAATGAAGCAGATAATACATTAACTATAATGCCAGCTTATTGGTTTATGTATAATATGTATGCCTTGGCTCGCAATAGTTTTAAATATTCTACTAGAGATTTACGAAAAGAAAAGAAGCAGTTTTTTGAAACGAATTATTTAGCACCCGACACTATAAATGAAGTGCTACATTCGATAGATTTATTAGAACTTTATGTTGGCAAAGCTTGGGCTAAAGAATTTAATATCGAGGCTAATGAAACACAATTTTACAAAAAAGGTAAAGTTTTGTTACAGTCAAATGATGCTTTTTGTAACGAGCTAAAACTACCTTTTGGTACTTTTGAAAATAGTAAACGCACTACTGTAATAGTTAAAGCGGCAAAGGCTTACAACATATATATTCAGTTGGTTAATCTTTATGTTGCTCAAAATGTTGTGACTTATTTTGGATTATCTAACAAACAAAAATTTGATGATTTACTGAAAAATTTTCCTAAAAAAAATAATGAACTAATTTGGGAAAATATGGGAGGACAATTAATGCCTAAAAAAGCTGTAGAGGTTTTAAAGCAAAGCATAAAACAAAATAAAATTACTTGCTGGGACGAAGTACACCATTATTATGAAGAGCAATCCATAAACTATAACTTAAATGTTTTACAAC
Source organism: Chitinophagaceae bacterium (assembly GCA_049242885.1). Taxonomy (GTDB): domain Bacteria; phylum Bacteroidota; class Bacteroidia; order Chitinophagales; family Chitinophagaceae; genus CAIVPM01. The sequence goes on along the minus strand of JBMLOQ010000073.1, from coordinate 1,913 downwards.
ATTCTATCAATGTGTACTGTAAGTTAAATAAAATTAAAAATTTTAGTATCGAAGTTTTAATGGAGGTTTTGCAGAATGCAATTGAAACCAAAACTTGGCTTACTAAAAATGTATATGAATCTCGAGAAAAAGATTACACCAATTCTTTTAGAAAAATGGTGTACGATACAAATGAAGAAATGAATAATGTGTTGGGAAAGTTAGAAGATAATAGTTTTATAAAAGAAGAGCAAGAACGCCTAAAAGTATTTGTTACAAAAGCAAATGGCTTAATAAAGCAATTGAAAAAAAGTTAATGAGTGTTCCAAATTTTCCAGTTTTCTTCTGCTTGATATACTAGCATATCAAAGCCATTAGCAACGGATGCCCCTTTTTCTAAACCTTTTTGCATAAACTTAGTAATGGAAGGATTATAAACCAAATCGAACAATAAATGATTTTCACTTAAAAATTGATAAGGAATATTTGGGCAATCATTTACATCTGGAAAAGTGCCTAATGGAGTTGTATTTATAATAAGTGTGTGAGATTGAATTGTTTCTTTATTTAAAGATTGATAGGTAATGCAATTATTGTTTTTTGCTTCACGAGAAACAACAAGGTAGTCAATATTCAATTTTTCTAGTACAAATTCAACAGCAGCAGCTGCACCACCTGTTCCTAAAATTAAAGCTTTGTTATTGTTAGGTTTTAGGTGTTGGAGCAAACTTTTCTCAAATCCCAAAACATCTGTATTGTACCCTTTTAAAAAATCATTTTTTAAGGTAATGCAATTACAGGCTCCAAGTTTTTTTACTACGTCATCAACTTCATTTAAATAAGGTATAACTAGTTTTTTGTAGGGTATAGTTACAGCTAATCCTTTTAAGTTTTCAATTGTAATTAGCTCGTTAAAAGCTTCGATGTTTGGAATGCTAAATAATTCAAAATGTGCATCATTAATTTTTTCTTTAAAAAACTTTTCATCAAAATATTTTTTAGAAAAACTATGCGTAAGTGGGTAGCCAATTAGCCCAAAAACATTTTTATTCATACAACAATAAAAATGGTAAGTTTTTTAGGCTTACCATTTAACTATTTTTATTTATTTAAATACAATTCAAAAGTGTCGCCTCGCAAACCTACTCTCATGGCTTCTAAAGCTATAACTTCATGTGGGGCAATGTTTCCAAGGTTTACATTGCAGCCAATTAATTCTAAAAAGTAAAGTTGTTGGGCTTTTTGAGGAGCTTCCCATAAAATTTTCTCAGCAGGTATTTGTGTTAAAATTTCTTGTACCAACCCTTCTCTTACTTCGCCACTTCCTCTATAAATACCCACATTACCAGCTTCTCTAGCTTCTGCAATTACGTAAGATGAGCCAGCTTCCAGCTCTGCTCTCATAAGTTCAATCCATTTGTAAGGTGGTATTATATGTGCAGCATCTTTACTCCCCACTTCACTCAATACAGTTCCATGCTGAGTAAGTTTTTCGATATAACCACATTTTTCGGTATGAGGTATTGTAATACTGCCATCACTCACTTCCATGTATTCAATCCCATAATCTTTACACATGGCTATATAATCATCAAATTGATTACGTATTAAAAAAGCCTCAAACAAAGTACCACCAAAATAAATTGGCATTCCAGCTTCTTTATATACTTCAATTTTTTCTCTAAGATTTGGAGTTACATACGAAGTGCCAAAACCAAACTTTACAATATCTACATGTGGATTACTTACACTTAAAAAGTTTTTTACTTCTGGAATACTCAAGCCTTTATCCATAACCATTGTAATACCATTGTTACGTGGTTTTACATTACGGTCGGGCATTTGTGTTAAATTAAAATTCATATCTATACTTCATTTTTCGATTTGCAAATGTAACCAATTGCTTTAAAATATGCTATTGCTTTTTTGAGTTA
>JBMLOQ010000072.1:0-9088 GCA_049242885.1 Chitinophagaceae bacterium | reverse complement strand
TTTGTGATATAAAAAAGCAAAACCGCCTTTTTTTGAAGGCGGTTTTGATTATTGTCCTACAAATTATTAAAAAATTAATAACCAGTATTTTGCTGTATATTACCGTTTGCATCTACCTCACTCTGAGGTATTGGCCAAGCCCACTCTCTTCTACCACTTGCCAAAACTGCTTGTGTAGTAGGTGCTGAAATTGTTCCTCTGTCGATTGATTTTGTTGTTCTTTTTAAATCAAACCAACGATGACCTTCCATAAACAATTCTTTTCTTCTTTCAAGTGCAATTGCACTTGTTAATGCAGCTCCTGTTTCTGTTCCTGGTGTGAAACCTAGAATCCTTGCGGCTCTAAGTGTATTCAAATCTGCTAAACCAGCAGCTTCTTGTCCTGGTGTATTTGCTCTTGCTTCAGCTCTAATCAAAAACATTTCACTAGTTCTAAAAGATTTAAAATCTACCACTCCATCGCGTGCAGTTCCTTTTCCTAAATACTTAGTTACTACTAATCTAGTAGTTGGTCTTACAGTTGCAGTAGTTGAAAAACCTCTAGTTACAGAAGTGCTGAATCTAATATCATTAACTTCATCAATTTGATTGAACAAAGTTGGATTACCATCATGTTGACTTCTATTTGTACCAGTAGTTGGGCTATAAACATCACCAGCTAAACGGCTTACAAACTCTGGTCCAAAATGAACAGCAAATGCTACCTCTACTTGAGATTGATCTCTCCATATTTGTGGATAAACTGTGCGTGATGCTAATGGCAATGCATTGATAACACTTGTGGAATGAGCAATTGCATTTGGCCAATCTTTAGCATACAAAGCTACTCTTGCATGTATTGCATTTACACCATTAAGATCTATACGATATTTAGCAGAAGCAGAATTTATTGGAGCATCAATATTTCCGAATAAAGTTCTTGCATTATTTAAATCAGCATATATTTCGTCATAAACTTGTTTTACTGAAGGTCTGCTTGGTTTTGCTGATGAAGGTGCTAACTCTAAAACAGAAGTTTTAACGTATGGTACTCCTAATAAAGCACTATTTCTATCATAATCTGGTGCAAACCAACGTAATAAATCAAAATGCACTAAAGCTCTTACAGCAAGTGCTTGCCCTAATACTCTATTTGCTTGTTTTTGATTTGATGCAGTTGTTACTTTACCGATATTATTGATGATAACATTTGCATCGTTGATGATTGAATAGCAACCTAACCAAGTTTCAGCAATAGTTCCATCTGATGGTGTATATGTCCAATCGGTAACATTTAAAAAGTTTACTAAACTTTCACCAGTTTGAACTAAGTTATCGGCATTCATATCTGCCAATACAGCCAAATTCCTTCCATAATAGCCTACCCCTCTCATATTATTATAAACAGTACTCAAAGAATTGGTATAATCATCAATTGTTTTTAAAGCATTGTTTAATGTTAATGAATGCGTAGGGTCTTTTTCTACAACTTTTGTACAACTTGATATTGTTCCTACAAGTGCAGTTGTAAAAAGAATTATTTTAAATTTATTTTTCATTATTACTTTTTTAATTTGTTTTAAAATCCAACTGTAATACCTCCAGTAAATGTTCTTAATGCTGGGTACTGAGCACCAGTTAAAACTCCACCTGTTCCTAATTCAGGATCCCAAGCTTGCAACTTAAATCCAGTCCATAAATTTTCACCCATAATAAACATTCTTATACTTCTTACTTTTAACTTTTCAGCAGTTTTAGAAGGCATATTATAAGCAATTTGAACATTTCTTAATCTTATAAAGCTACCATCTTCTAAGAAACGAGTTTGATTTCTTCTCATAATTTGATTAGCTCTTGGAATATTAGTTATATCGCCTGGTTTTCTCCATTCTGTTAAAAGAGCAGCAGAAACATTATCCCAATAATAAGATGGATCTTCAACATTAACTCTATCGTTATTATAAACTTGATTACCAAAACTATAAGAGAAGAAAATAGAAGCTTCAATGTGCTTATATGTGAATTTATTAGTGAATCCACCAAAATAAGGAGCTAAACGTGTACCAAATATTTGTCTATCAATAGCATCATTGTAAACATTTGTAATGGTACCATTTGGTCTTTTGTATAATTGATCTCCTGTATTAGGATCCACACCAACACTTTCTACCAAAAAGTTACTAAACAAAGGCAATCCAACTCTTGTAACGCCAATACCAGATACAACTCCAATTGCTGGTGTTTGTGGGGCAAGTGCAAGCACTTTGTTATTATTGATAGTAAAATTGATGTTTGTTGACCAATTAAAATCTCTTGTAACAACATTCTGTGTAACTAAAGTAAATTCAAAACCACGATTTTGAACACTACCTATATTAGTTGTTTGTGTTGCAAATCCAGAAGTTCTTGATAATTGATTTGCAAAGAACAATCTATTAGTAACATCACTATAGAAATCAAACCCAAATATTACCCTGCCTTTAAACATGGTAGCATTAAACCCAATGTTGAATTTCTCTCTTTCTTCCCAAGTTAAGTTTTGATCAGGCAAAGTACTTAATCCTGGACCAACTAATCCATTATACGTTCTTCCGCCAAATAGTTCTCTAGAGGCAAAATCACCAATACCTTCTTGGCTTCCAACTGTTCCATAACTTGTTGTAATTTTTAAATTGTCAACAAATTTTATTTTTTTAAACCAACTTTCATCACTTATTACCCAACCTGCACCTACAGTATAAAAGTTAGCACTTCTAAAGTTTTCACCAAATTTTGATGAAGCATCTCTTCTAAAACTACCATTAAAAAAATATCTGTTTTTAAATGAATAATTAGCCAAAACGAAATTTGATAAAATTGCATTTTCAGTTCTATTTTCACTAAGTTGTGGCAAGTAAGTTGAAGAAACTGTCATTCCTCCACCATTTTGCAAATTGCCTGTTAAACCAAATCCACTATAGCCAAAACTGTTAAAAATTCTATTTACAAATTCATTATAGTAGCCAACACTAAGTGTATGACTACCAAAACTCTTAGCATAGTTTAATGAAGTTGTACCTGTGTATCTAGTAAGTAAACGATTTCCTTTATCATATCTTCCATTATTACCAGTTGTAGCTTGTCCAACTGTGCTAAAACGAGTAAACAAGTTAGTTTGATCCCAGTTTTCATAGTCAACACCCCAGCTTGTTCTAAAGCTTAACCCTTTTGCAATAAATGGCAAATTTGCTTCCAAATAAGCATTTGCAATAATTTTCAACTCATTAGTTCTTCTAAAAGTTTCAGTAATATCTAAGAACGGGTTAGGTTGACCAGAAACAAACAACTGATAATTACCTGTTGTAGGATCAATTTTACGTTCATAAGGATTACCCCATCTTACAGCATTTAGTGGTGAAGCAATACCTGTATTAGCTTCTGTAGTGTTAGTATAATTGCTCCAACCAACAGTTGAATTAAAACCAAATTTTAAATTATCGGTGGTTTTATTTTCTAAATTTAATCTAGCATTGTATCTTTTTAAACCAGTAGATACTACAGTACCTGATTGATTAAACAAACCTAAAGACGCAAAAAAAGTAGTTTTTTCGTTACCACCACTAGCACTTAATTGATGGTTATGGGTAATACCAGTTTGAGTAATTTCATCTTGCCAATTAGTATTAATTTTACGTAAACTATCTAAATCAGTTGCACTCCAACCATAAGGATTACCTCTGGCAATTTCATAATCTAGTTTCTGTGCTGTATTCATTAAAACCAATTGGTTAGTTGGAAATCTTGATTGTCCATACTGAGCGTTATATTCAAATTTAGTTTTACCTGCTTTACCTTTTTTTGTAGTTAAAACAATTACACCATTTGCACCTCTACTTCCATATTGAGAAGTTGCAGATGCATCTTTTAAAACGTTCAAGGTTTCGAAATCATTTGGATTTATTGATGAGAAGTTTTGTGCTGAAATTTGTACTCCATCCAAAATGTACAAAGGCTCTGTTCCTCCACTTATACTACCAATACCTCTAATAATTACGTTAGCTGCTGCACCTGGCTGACCTGAGTTTGCTTGAATTAAAGTACCAGCAGCTTGCCCTTGCAACATTTGATCAAAAGAACCAATTGGTGCATTTTTAATTTGATCTGCTTTTACAGTTGCAATAGAACCTGTAACAGCTCTTTTTTGAAGGGTTTGATAGCCTGTTACAACAATCTCATTTAAAGATTCTTGGTCTGCAACTAGTGAGGTGTTTACACCAGTACCAGCAACAAACTCTTTAGTACCAAAGCCAACAGCAGATACAACCAATTTTGCACCTTGCTTTACTTTTATTGAATAACTACCTTCTGATGTAGTTACTGTTCCATTTCGTGTACCTTTTTCTAGTACAGAGGCTCCGGCTATGCCATTGCCTTTTTCGTCTACAACTTTTCCAGTTGCAGTAGTTTGTGCAAGTATGGCTATATTAAATAATAGCATAGCACAAAAACTGAGTAATAGTTTTTTTCTCATGTTGCTTATGTGTTTTAAATTTTGCCGTTAAAACTATTTAACGACCATACAAATAAACAGAATGCTGCAAAACTTAACAAATTGTTAAGGTTATTTAAGGTTATTTTAATAAAATCTCGATTCTGTTTAACAATTTCACACAAACCTCCAAAAAATTATCCATTCTAGAACATTCATTATCATTCTTTCAAAAAAATACTAAAAATAGTTACATATAATTATTCATAATTTGTTTTTTAAAATAGAGCCCAGTTTTTTCTTAAAAAAATAAATAAGTCCGAACTTAAACAAAAATAAATTTTGCCAAATGCAGCAACCACACTACTTTAGCACAGGAATTTAATGGGTTAGTAAGTAAAGGGGTTGGCAATTTTGCTAACCCTTTTACATTTTTATACCTCAAAAAATTTTATTGCACTTTACTAAAATGAGTAAAACTAAAACAGCATTTTTTTGTAGCAATTGTGGCTACATTAGTACTAAATGGTTGGGCAAATGTCCATCTTGTAATCAATGGAATACTTTAGTTGAAGAAGTAATTGAAACAGATAAATCTGCAACGCAATGGAACGATTATAATAATACATCCACTAACAATTCAACTACAAAAAAAGCAATTTTACTAAACGAAGTTGTAACACATAATGAGCAAAGAATTATTACTCCAGATGATGAATTAAATAGAGTACTTGGTGGTGGAATTGTGCTGGGTAGTATAGTTTTAGTTGCTGGAGAACCAGGTATTGGCAAGAGTACTTTATTTTTACAAATGGGGCTTCAATTGCAGCATCTAAAGGTATTGTACATAAGTGGTGAAGAAAGTGAACAACAAATAAAACTTAGAGCAGCACGTGTAAATATTAACAATGAAAATTTTTATTTATTTACCGAAACTAAAACTCAAAACATTTTTAGTGAGATTAAAAAAATTCAACCACACTTAATTATTGTTGACTCAATACAAACGCTTGAAAGTAATTTAATTGAATCGGCTGCTGGTAGTGTTTCTCAAATAAGACAATGTGCTAGCGAACTACAACAATTTGCAAAACAAACCAACACCCCGGTTTTTATAATTGGTCATATTACAAAAGATGGTGCTATTGCTGGCCCAAAAATTCTTGAACATATGGTTGATACTGTGTTGCAATTTGAAGGAGATAGGCATTATGTATATCGCATTATTCGTACATTAAAAAATAGATTTGGAAGCACTAGTGAAATTGGAATTTATGAAATGGAAGCTGGTGGCATGAAAGAAGTAAAAAATCCCAGTGAAATTTTAATTACTCAAAAAGAAGAAAACTTAAGTGGTACATCTATTGCTGCCACTTTAGAAGGCATGAGGCCTTTGCTTATTGAAGCTCAAGCCCTTGTAACTCAAAGTGTATATGGCACACCTCAACGTACTGTTACTGGTTTTGATGTAAGACGTTTACAATTATTACTTGCCGTTTTAGAAAAACGTGGTGGCTTTAATTTTGGAATGAAAGATGTATTTGTAAACATTGCTGGTGGCTTAAAAATCGAAGACCCAAGCCTCGATTTAGCTGTTATTTGTGCCTTGCTTTCTTCTTATGAAGATATACCCTTACCTCAAAAAATTTGCTTTGCTGGTGAAATTGGTTTGAATGGTGAAATTAGAGCAGTAAACCGCATTGAACAAAGAATTGCAGAAGCTGAAAAGCTAGGTTTTGAAAAAATCATCATCAGCAAATACAACAAAAAAAATTATAATACTTCCAACTTTAAAATTAAAATAGAAAGCTTTGCACAAGTGCATGAAGTATATCAATACTTGTTTTAAAATGCTGTAAATGTTATATAAATTTCTTCGCCAATTTTTAGCTCTTTATTAACTTCAACTCTTAACAAAATTGTTTGTGCATGGCATAAAGCGTTGACTAATAAATAACTTCCGTAATAATCTACCTGATGAATGGTTGCTTTAAAATTAGTTGGTGTACTGGAAATTTTAATTTGCTCGGGGCGAAAAATTAGATGTTTACTTTTGGGCAATTTACTCTCTTCAAATTCTTTTATTGTAGTATCCATTACAAAATAATCGCCTAATAAAGCTGCTGCATATTCATTAACTGGATGCTTGTAAACATTCTTTGTTTCATCATCTTGAATAATGCTTCCATCTTGCATTACTATTACTCTATTTGCCCATTGCAATACATCGCTAGCATCGTGAGATACTACTATACATGTAAGCTTAAACTTGCTAATTAAATCGCCAACAACTTGTTTCATTAACTGCTTATGCAAGGCATCTAAATTACTAAAAGGTTCATCAAGCAGTAACAATTGTGGTGCAGTTAAAATTTGTTTTGCTAAAGCTACTCTTTGCTTCTCTCCCCCACTTAACTCATTTGTTTTTCTATACAACACATGCTCAATTTTGCAAATGTCAAATACTTGTTGCTCTTCTTGGGTATTGTACTTACTCGTCATTTGCAACAAATCTTTCACAAAATAATTATTCAACAATTCAAAATGCTGACTTACAAATGCTATGCCTTTGTTACCTGGAATAAGTTGTTCTTCTGGTCCAATAATTTTTATATCGTTAAAAAACATAACCCCACTTGTTGGTTGTACTAAACCTGCAATCATTTTAAGTAAAGTGGTTTTACCACTACCTGTAGCTCCAACAATTGCCAAACGCTGTAAACGCTGTTGTTTAAAGCTAATATTATTTACAGCTTTAACTTTTTTAATTTGTTTGGTAATATTTGAAATCTCTAAAAAATTCATAAAGCAAAAGTAATAGCGATATGAGTGAATTATATATTTGATGTATGATATTTCCTAATAACAACATTTCTATTGCTACTACAAAAAACACAGTTGCTATTAAAGCTTTATTAGATAAAGCTTATAGAGGCGAAGAATCTAAAAAAGGCTGGACCACAGAAGCTCACCTAATTGCTGGTGAAGTAAGAACCAATACACAAATGGTAGAAGCTGCTATTAATGATGCAAAAGGCAATATGCTAATTTACACAAACAACCATACACTTTTGGGTTGTGTACATTTACAAGAAATAGAAAACAAAATTTATTTAGGCATGTTTGCTGTAGAACCCAACTTACAAGGCAGCGGAATTGGCAAAGAAATTTTAAAAGCTGCTGAAGTATACACCCTTAATAAAAACCTTGCTTATATTTTTATGAAGGTAATTAGCGTACGCAAAGAATTAATTGATTGGTATAAACGACATGGTTTTACTGAAACAGGTGAAATTATTGACTTTATGGAAGACAATATTACTGGTAAACATTTGGAGCAATTACAATTTATAGTGCTTGAAAAAAGATTGAATTAAAGCTTTTTTTGAAAAGCAATTACGCTTTAAAAACTTATATTTTTGAAGTAGTAACAACTAAAAAGTTTCACTAAAAAATAAATTTTTACAATATGATACAAGATACAATTAAAGATCAATTTTTGATAAAAAAAGATATTACTTTTTTAAACTTTGGAAGTTTTGGAGCTGCTGTAAAACCTGTATTCAAAGCTTATCAAGACTATCAATTAGAATTAGAGCAAGACCCTGTACATTTTATGACTCATAGCGGCATGCAGTATTTAAAAGAGTCGAGAATAGCATTGGCAAATTATATTGGTTGCCCTGCCAACGATGTGGTTTATGTAACCAACCCATCTTATGCTGTAAATATTGTGGCCAAAAGTTTTCCATTAAAACAAGGGGATGAAGTGCTAACTACCAATTTAGAATATGGTGCTTGCGATAAAACCTGGAAATATTATTGCAGTAAAGTTGGTGCAAAATATATTCAACAACCCATTACACTACCAGTAACCACAAAAGCATTTTTTGTAGAAGAGTTTTTTAAAGGCGTTACGGCAAATACAAAGCTAATTTTTATTAGTCATATTACTAGTAGTACAGGTTTAAGATTACCGGTTGAAGAAATTGTTGCCAAAGCAAAATCCTTGGGCATTACAACATTTATTGATGGGGCACATGCCCCTGGGCAAGTGCCATTAAATCTACAAGAATTAGGCGTAGATATTTATACTGGTGCCTGCCATAAATGGATGATGACAGCAAAAGGCAGTTCGTTTTTATACATTAAAAAAGAAATTCAACATTTGTTTGATCCACTTGTGGTGAGCTGGGGTTATGATGCATTGTTTCCTTCAGATTCACAATTTTTAGATTACCACCAAACTCAGGGAACTAGAGACTTTACAGCTTTTCTTACTATACCCACAGCGATAAACTTTATGCAAGAAAATAATTGGTGGAAAGTTGCAGAAGATTGTAAAAATTTAGTATTGCAACAAGCACCAAGGTTTTTAGAATTGCTACATGCAAAAAGCATTGCTCCTCTAAACCATGATTTTTTAGTACAGTTATTTAGCATACCCATAAACTGCAAAGAGCCAGAAAAATTGCATGATTATTTGTATAGTAAATATCAAATTCAAATACCAGTAATGAGGCATGGCAATCAGGTATATTTACGCTACAGTGTACAAGTATTTAACACCGTAAAAGACTTTGATAATTTATATATTGCTCTAAAGGAAATTTTAGAAAGTACTGATTTTATTGAATTGTA
>JBMLOQ010000071.1:0-23563 GCA_049242885.1 Chitinophagaceae bacterium | reverse complement strand
ATGCTACTTACGACGATGCAATGGATTTGATTGCACGTTTACCAAGAATTGCAGCATATGTTTATAGAAGAAAATATAGAAATAGCGAACACATACAACCAAATGGTTTATTAGATTGGGCTGGAAACTTTGCCCATATGATGGGTTACGAAGATGAAAGTTTTAAAGAATTGATGCGTTTGTACATGACTATTCATGCTGATCATGAAGGTGGAAATGTAAGTGCACACACTACACATTTGGTTGGAAGTGCATTGAGCGACCCTTACTTAAGTTATGCTGCAGGCATGAATGGATTAGCTGGCCCACTTCATGGCTTAGCAAATCAAGAAGTTATTAAATGGGTGTTTGAAATGTTGAAGCAATTAGACACTGATGCACCGTCAAAAGAACAAATTGAGCAATATGTAAAAGATACTTTAGCTTCTGGAAAAGTAGTGCCAGGATATGGACATGCAGTTTTACGCAAAACCGACCCTCGCTTTACAGCTCAAATGGAATTTGGTAAAAAGCATATGGCAGATGATAAACTTTGCCAAACCATTTGGAATATTTACGAAACTGTACCTCCTATTTTACAAAGCTTAGGAAAAATTAAAAATCCTTGGCCTAATGTAGATGCTCATAGTGGTGCATTATTAGTTCATTATGGAATGGTGGAGTACGAATTTTATACTGTTCTGTTTGCAGTTAGTCGCTCTTTAGGTGTTTTAGCTAGTTTATGTTGGGATAGAGCTTTAGGTTTTCCTTTAGAAAGACCAAAAAGTGTAACTACGGAAAGTGTAAAACTTTGGCTTGATGGAAAAGATGAAATTTGGGAATAATTAATTTAAAAATTGGGCTTTGCCCAATTTTTTTTGCCTAATATTTTACCAAAACCATTCTAAAGAACGATTGTTTCGCTTATAATCTTTTTTTAAAAATGGTTGAATATTTAAATGATCGTCGAAAAATTTCAACATCTTTTCGGTCTTAGTCATGTTATTTTTGGATGGATCGTATTCAAAAGTCCAATCTTGTTGAGCAATTCTATTTTCCATTACACGAGGATGACTGCTAAGAAAAGGTCGTAAAAAATCTATTTGAGTGTTTATATCAATATCATTTGGTTGTTTTGATTTCATTAAACCACTATAATCATAAATAAATGCTCTTGCAGCACGGCATCTTAATAGTTTACCCTTATCGTTTGGATTATCTTCATCTAAAAACCATCTAAAACTTTTTCCTTTATCTGCACTACCAATAAATGTATGATTTTTTATAACCCTTATTTGCCATTGAGTTTGCCTACGAGATGGAGCTATATGCTTATAATCCCCATAAAAATGAAATACAGGTAAAATTATAGCATCTACATCTTTACGATAGTAAGTATGCTTCATCATCATATCTAAATGAGGGATATCTTTTTCGTGCAATACTTCATCTGCTTGTAGGTGAATAAGCATGTTTGCACCAGGATCTGATGCTAAAATTCCAAGATTTACTTGTTTGTCATAAATAGTGCCATCGTTTATCGAAGCTTGATCCCAAACAGTATCTACAATTCTCAATTTATTGGTGTGTATAGCTTTTACAGCTTCTCTTGTACCATCATCACTATCTCCCACTAATACAACAATATCATGTACATAATGCAAAATACTTCTGATAGATTCTATAAAAGGATAACCTTGTTTTATTCCATTTCTAACATAAATAAATGCTCCTACTCTCATGCAGCTAGTTTAATATTGCTGCTAATTTAGCCATTAATTGGTCTCCTTGTAAATCTTGAGCAATTAATTTTCCATTTCCATCTACTAAAAAACAAGAAGGTATGGCTTCTACACCATATTTTTCTGTAACCTTACTAGCCCAACCTGTTGGGTCTATTAGTTGTTGCCATACCAAACCATCGCTTTTAATTGCATCTTTCCAAGAATCTTTATCTTCATCTATACTTACACTTAACACTTCAAAGCCTTTTGATTTAAATGCAGCATAAGCTTTCACTATATTTGGATTTTCGAGCCTACATGGTTTGCACCAACTTGCCCAAAAATCAATCAACAACAGTTTTTTGCCTTTATATACACTACTTAATTCAACTTGCTTTCCAGCTTCGTTTTTTAAAGAAAAATTAGGTACAATTTCACCAATTTTTAAAGGAGAAGCATTTTTTGCACTTTCCAAACTAGCTTGTTGATCAATTTTTTCTTTTATTCTCAGTCCGGCAAAAGTCTTTTTTACATCTGCCGACAAATTTTTATATACTTCTTTTAATGAAGAATCAACTGGCAATGCCTGATAAATTAAAAAAGTATAGGTTGCTGCAACAATTGAATTTTTGTTTTTCAAATTATTATTTACAATAATGTCTTTCTTCTCGTTTGTAATTTGCATATATACACTATTAAGGCTATCCATTGCCCCTGGATTTTTTGCTGCAACAGCTTGTGCCATTTGTATAAATGCTTGTTCTTTTTGCAAAATTGGCTTTAAGCTTTTAGTTTGAAATTCTAGAAACTCATTATTTAATTTGCTTCCTGTAAATTTAATGTTATCTGGTTTTGATGCATCCCCTTGAATATTAATGGTTTTACCTGGATCTAAAAATACAGCAAAACTTATGGGTGGTTGCTGCTGTGAAAGTTGCATTTGCATCGTATCATTTGGATTTACATTGGGCTGAAAAGCCAATAAAGCCAATTGAGGTTGTGTAACTTTTGCGTTTACAATAAAATTACTACCTGTAATTTTTATGGTATCCATTCTGCCCTGTTGGTTTACATATTGTAAAATTCCCTTTGTATTTTCTATACCTTTTAAATTGCCTTTAACAATACATTGGTTTTTATTACCACAAGCTGTAAAAATGCTAATTAATAAAACCAAATACACAAATTGTTTCATTTCCTATGATGTTATTTTTTAATAATTTATCTCACCAAAACTTCCTTTTACTGTTAATTTTTTTTGATTGTTTATTGGAGCTTCTACCCTTCCAATAATTTTAGCCTCAATATTTAATGTGTTTGCTATTGCAATCATTTTATTGGCTGCTGTTTGGTTGGTAAAGATTTCGAGTCTATGCCCCATATTAAATACTTCGTACATTTCTTTAAAACTAGCTCCACTATTTTCTTGAATAATTTTGAAAATTGGAGGAATTTCAAACAAATTATCTTTAACAATATGTAATGGTTTTGGCAAATACTTCATGCATTTTGTTTGTCCGCCACCGCTACAATGAATTATTCCATAAACTTCGCTAAAATGATTTTGTAATATTTCCACCATCAAAGGAGCATAAGTACGAGTTGGGGATAATAATAATTTCCCAATGTTTGTTTTAGTACCATTTACTTCAACTTCATTGGTAAGTAATTGATTTCCAATATAAACAACTTCATTCTTTAAAGTTGGCTCAAAACTTTCTGGAAAATTGGTGGCATAAGATTTATTTAAAACATCGTGTCTAGCACTTGTAAGTCCATTACTACCAATTCCACTATTATATTCCGTTTCGTAGGTAGCTTGTCCACTACTTGCAAAACCAACTATAACCTGCCCTTCATCAATCAATTCATTGCTTACAATTTTATTTTTAGCCCATCTTGCAGTCATGGTTCCATTTACTGCTATAGTTCTTACAATATCTCCAACATCAGCAGTTTCTCCACCAACATAGTTAATATTTACGTTGTAATTTTTAAGTTTTTGGAAGAAAGATTGATTGCCATTAATAATGGCTTGCAAAATTTTTCCATCAATTAATGACTTATTTCTATCAATAGTGCTCGAAAAAAGAATATTATCAAAAATACCTACACAAAGCAAATCGTCTAAATTCATTACAATGGCATCCTGTGCAATACCTTCAAAGACTGAAATATCGCCAGTTTGCTTGAAATACAGGTAAGCCAAAATACTTTTTGTTCCTGCACCATCGGCATGAGAAATATTTATAAAATTGTCATCATTACCCAAATAATCGGGGTACATTTTACAAAAAGCATAAGGAAATAATCCTTGCTCTAAATTTTCTATTGCTGTATGTACGTCTTCTTTTTGTGCACTAACACCACGCTGACTATATAAAGATGTTGAAGAATTCATGGTAATTGAATGGTTGCAAAGTAAATGCAAACAATGTAAAAAATAGATTTTAAATATAATCCTGCCTAATGAAGTTTAAACTTAAAACAGTTGATTTATATTTTTGGAGTATGAGGTTTAGAATGTTCTTAAATTGCTTTAGTTAGTTATAAAGTTGATTTAAAATACTAATATAAATTATCCCTAACTTTTTAAAAAGAAATAAATTAAGCATGATTATTATACTTAATATTTACTCTAAAAAGAAAACTATTGTGCTTACTACCCTAGCTTTTTGTATATAGGGTTCTGTTGGCTGTGCATTATCTTCTCCACCCTCCTCATCATAATGATATTTTCCAGCAATTGAGATTTGCCCTTGAGAAGCTGTTTTAATTTTACCTAAAGTTGCTTTTGAGTCATTGGCAAATTGTTCGCCAGCAATTCGAGCATTTTTAGTACTTTCTGCAATTAATTTTGGTTTAACTGAGTTTAATTCTGGGAATGTATAATTAGTTGTAATGGTAGATGTTAAGCCTTTGCTTATAAGGTCTAATTTAATTTTGGCAGCTTTTTCTTCCGTTCCTTTTATATCTTTTGATTGTACCACAAGCGTTTGAGTAGCTTTATATCTATCAATTTTTACTTTTACTTGTTGCCCACTTTGCCACTCAGTTACATAGTAAGTTTCTTTATCTACAATATCTATGTTATTAGCATAAATATCATTTTTAGTGTAACCCAAAGTTGTTAAATAAGAAATGACTGCGTTTTTCTTATCATCAGTTTGTTTGATTACTTGTTGCAAATCATCTCCTGAAAAAGAAAAATCCAACGATAAAGAAGCTGAAGTTGCTGCAATGTTTATTTCAGCCAAACCTTTTACTGCTACCACTCTATCTTTATCACTAAAAGTTTTTAAACCTTTAAATATAAAAAAACCTAATAGTGTTAATCCAATTAAAACAGAGGCTCCTAAAACATACGACTTAGTTTGAGAATTGTTATCCATTTTTATTCTTTGATTGTTTTTGAATTTATTGTTAAAACTAGCTTTAATAAATTTTTACCTTAAAATAGTAATGCTGCCACTAATTAGCTTTCTTCCATTTTTAGGATCTACTATATAATAATAAGTACCAATTGGTAATGGTGTTCCTAAAAATTTGCCATCCCAATCTCTTCCATAACCTATAGAAGTAAATACCTGCTTACCATACCTATCATAAACTTGTACCAAGGCTCCAGGATAACTTTCTAAATGTTGTATTCGCCAAGTATCGTTAATTCCATCGTTATTTGGACTAAATGTATTTGGAATTACAGGAGCTTTAAGCACAGTAACCATAAGACTATCACTTACAGCACAACCTCCCAAACCAGTGAGTACAAGTTTATATCGAGTATCCACTAAAGGAGAAGCACTTGGTGTTCTAATATCAATTGAATCCAAACCTGTACCTGGCGACCATAAATAGGTAAGATTATTGCCCCAAATAAATTGTGGTTTAATTTTTAAAGTGCCACCTTCTAAGAAAAATAAGTCTGGCCCAAGCTCTAATTTTGGATAAGGCATTACAAAAACTGGATAACTTACAGTATCACTTACACAATTTTGTGCATTAAATACATACAAACTAATATTAAATGTACCACTATCATTAAATTGTTTACTTGGATTTCGTAAACCAGAAATAGTTCCTTGTGCCAAATTCCAATTCCATCTGTCAGGTGGGCTTGTAATACCTAAACTTAAATCTGTAAAATTTATCACATCACCAATACAAATGGTATCTGGCTGAGCATTAAAATTTGCTTTGGGTTGAGGATAAACTGTAGTTAAAATTTGAGTGGTGGAGTCTTTACACAAATCTTTAGTAGTTACAATTAGTTTTACAGTATATGGTCCAAGTGCACTGTATTGATGAGTAGGATTTCTTAAAGTAGAGCCAGTTGTATTATTAACATCACCAAAATTCCAATTATAACTAAATAATGCTTGGCTGCCATCACCTATAGTTGAAGTATCATTAAATGTACCCCTACCATCTGGCAAGCAAATGCTAGGCAAGGTAAATCCAACTTTTGGCAAGTAATTAATTTTTATAGGTTGTTGATTTACAATGCTTCTACAACCACTATCTGTAATTACCCTTAAACTGGCAGTATAATTTCCAGCAGAAGCATAAGTATAATTAAATGTTGAGTTATTGGTTCTAGTTTGTGTATTTCCATCACCAAAATTCCATTGCCAACTTACAATGTTGCTAAAATTTGCTATCGATGTATCTGTGAATGTAATAGCATTTCTTTCACATTGAGGCGAACTTATGCCCCATTTTGCTTGTGGCGAAGGCCAAACAGTTATACTTTTTGTTGCCGAATCTTTACAACCAAAAACATTGCTTGTATAAACATATTTTATAGGATAAGTACCTACAGCAACTCCTTGTGGTGTGTATATGCCATTAGTTGCCACTCCATTTCCTGTAAATACAAAAGTTCCAGGAACACCTCCAGTTTCGGTTGCTTGCGAAATTAACCTTGGAGTAGTATCACTACAAATACCTGGAATGGTTACAAATTGTACTTTCGGACTTTGGTGTAATGTTATAGCTTTAGTTACACTATCTCTACAAATACCTCCACTAAAAGAAATAAATTTAACATAAATAGTTTTTGATGCTGGACTTTGGAAGTTAGGATAAAGCGTACTATATATTTTATTAGGAGCTGGGAAATCATCTCTAAATCTAACATTTGGAGCACTCAAAGTATCCCAAACAATTTCTACTTTTGTTATGGTACCAAAATCTACAGTTGATGTATTTTGAATTCTAACACTATCATTACTACATAAATTACTTGAATTTAAAACAGCATAATTTGCTTTTGGAATTGATCCATTTACTGTAATTGGCTGAGTAATACTATCAATACAATTATTAATTGAAGTAACTTTTAACTGGACTGGATAATTGCCAATTGCTGAATATTTATGACTTGTATTTTTTGTAATGGCAGTGTTTGGATTTGACCCTGTAGAATTTATAGGGTCACCAAAATTCCATTGATAAGTCATGCCACTAGCGTCAGCAATTTTGCTTGTATCTATAAAAATGGCAGCAGCATCGGCCAAGCAAACTTCTGGCAAAATAAAGCCAGGTTGTGGCAAAGGATTAACCAAAAAATTTGTTGAAGCAGTATCACCCACACAACCATTTACTGTTTTTACAACTAATTTAGCCGTATAATTTCCCCATGTTGCAAAAGTTTCAGAAAATGGAGCATTAGAAGTTTTATTATAATTACTTCCATTACTAAAAAACCAATTCCACTCATTTATGCTGCTAGCATTTGCTACACTAGCATCGGTGAATGTAATGGCATTTTTCTCGCAACGAATTGGGTTAATTGTAAAACCACCAGTTGGCAAAGGGTTTACATTTATAAAAATATTGGCAGTATCGCTAAAACAACCTTTATCCGTTTGTACAAAAAGTTGCACTGTTTTATTTCCTGAGGTTGAAAATAAAATTTTAAGATTTTGAGTAGTATCTTTAAAAACACCATTTCCTAAATTCCAAAACCACTTTGTTATTACATTACTTGCACCAACATTGGTATTATCAAAAACCTCAACCGTATCGCGTAAGCAAATTAAATTTTTTGAAGGTACAGCTGTTGCTGTTGGTTTTGGAAAAATAGAACTAAAGGATTTACTATCTACGCTTCTACATCCAATAACATTATCAACAGTAAGACCAACAGTAAATGGACCAGTTGAAGCATACAAATGCGAAGGATTGGTTGCTGTTGAAGTATTACCATCTCCAAAATTCCATATGTATTTTAAACCAACAGCTCCAGTTCCAGGATTAAAGGATGTATTTGCAAAATTTGCCATACCAGTTGGTAAACAAACATTTACAGGTAAATTAAAATCTACAACAGGAAAAGGTGAAATATTAAACGTTTTTGTGAAAGCTATGCTTTTGCAACCAGTATTACTTTCTACAATTAAACTTACAGTTATGGGTGAAGTAGCTGTATAAGTTACGGTTCTTGGTGTATTTGCTGTTAATGTATCTTTTCTACCATTTCCAAAATCCCAATACCATTTTACAATGGTACCACTGGCAATTGAAGAAGAATCAGTAAATGTTAAAGGTGTGTTTACACAAGTGGTATCGGTTACACCAAATTTTGCAATGGGAGCTGATGAAATTGTGATTGTTTTAGTTGTATCTTTTATACAACCAACATCTGTAACTATCTTATAATTAACATTATACGTTCCTGGAGCTGAATATGTTTTAGTTGGATTGATAACAGCATCAGTAGTGGCATCCCCAAAATTCCAATCCCATCTCACCAAAGGTCTTCCATTAAGAACACTGGCATCATTAAATTGTATGGGGCTTGTAAGACAACCATTATGTGTAAATGTAAAATTTGCAGTTGGAGGGGCAAATACTTGAACATCATAAACAATTTCTTGTAAACCACTGCAACCATCACTTGTTGGATTATTTACAATTACTTTTACTGGATATGTTCCAGCTGAAGTAAATGTATAAAGTGCGTTTAATCTATAAACATACAATGTTTTTCCATCTTTAATGAAAGTGCTATCTGCTGGAATTACAGTTTGACCAACTGGAGGATTTACTGTAATGTTTGTATTGGGTGATAAATTAGTGTTTGAGTTAAAATCCCACACCATACTTATTGGCTGATAAGGCAAAGTAATAGACAGCTTAAATGGCGTATTGATACAAGTTGAAGGAAAATTTACAGATGCTAAATCGTTTCGTATAGTTACAAATTGATACAAATCTCTTACATTACTACCTGCACTATAGGCATAAGACTCAGCAGAGCCAAATCCATAAGCAGTGGCAATAAATCCACTATCACAGGTTAAATTATGCCCAAGGGCAGATACGTTTAATCTTGCATAAGCATAAGCAGGATTTGCCGTAAGTGGAACAAATTTGCTTGCTTGACTAACACCATCTAACCTAAAACTATTAATTGCCCCAGGAATATTTTTGGTTACTACATTTATAAAATGTGTAGTTAGTGCAGTGTTGCTCGATGGCTGCATACTATTCAACGTTACTCTGTTTATGGTTTGTTCTAATGGATTTAAGTACACCATATCGGGGTCGCCTATTCCAGTATTTCCACAATTTGCACCATTACCTGCTGTAGTAAAGTATTGTGCTACAATTATAGGTTTATCTGATTCTATGTAACCAGGTAAATTTGAACTATATTGATGATACAATCCATTAGTAAAAGAACCAGGGGCAATTATATTTCCATTAAGTCTTACAATTGTTGTTGGATCTGGTCTGAAAATTCGATAAAAATTTGTTTGAAAATTTGCTGTACTTGTTTGGTTAGTTGTTGGTACAGTTACATACTGCCTTCCCCAAGCACTTGTAGGATACATTTGCTGATACAAATTATCACTACTACCCGTAGCTGGAGCATTACACCCAATAGAAATTTTTCCACTACCACAAAAAACTGCTATTCTTTTACAACCACCAACCCCACTGCTAATTGACTTTATTGTAGAACCTGTTAAATCAGATTTTGATAAAACTTGATAAGCCTGCCCCTTGTTTAATGTAACAGTAAATGAAGTATTTGCCGCTCTACCAGCTTTAGTCAATGCTGTAGGCTTTATCTCAACTTGTGTATTATCTTCAGTTGCTACCACATTGAAGTAACTATAAGAATCATTTGGTTCATTCGATAACTGGTCATAATTTAAACAATAATAATCTCTGCCTAAAACAGTAGTAGGCAAACATAAAGTAGCTCCAGAAACGGCATTAACATATATAAAAGAATACACAACAATATTGTTTTGTGCTGTAACTTTTATTCCATGATTGTATTGACCTTCATCAATCAAAGCGGCTGTACGAGGAATATTTACCACTGTAATTTGATTGGCAGTAACGTTAAACGCCTGTGAAAACCCTACACTAGCAATCTCTACCAAACCAGTTGTATTAACATCAGAAGTCATATATAATTGCATGGCTTCTGCTCCAGAAGCTGGTTGCAACATCCTAATATGGTGTGAATATGTAATCCAAAACTCCTTACCCTTATTAGAAAAATCTTGAGAAAAACTTATTAAAAAACTGAATACTAAAACTATGGTTGCTACAATTTTTTGCATTGTGTAATGGCGAAATTTATTGGGTTGCAATTTAGCTATTTTATTGTTTATAATGATGATTTAAAACCACTGACTGCTGTTTTAGATAAAAATTTAATTGTGGACCTAAATTAAAAATGCCATCAATTATGGAAAGATTGGGCAAAAAGCCAATTTTATCTTCAAAAACTTGAGTATATTTTAAGTTGGGAGTTAAGGTATTGTAGTTACTTGGAAGCCATTTTTTAAAATTTCCATCAAAACTTTGCCAACTTTCGCATTCACCATCAAAAAAACCATTTAGGTCAATTTCTAATTTTAAAAGCTTAATTATACCAAATAATGACTCTTTATTTAGATTATTAACATATTCATATTTTTTATTATACAAATCTTCAAACCACCAAAAATAGTGTTCAAAGTATGGAGCTTTTGCATAACACGACATAATGGCACGCAAATGTTGTTTTTGCCAGGCTACAGAATTATCTACTAAAACTTCACTAAACCTTGTTTTTTGATTTCTTCCACCTTTAATGGGCACAGTTAAATTAATGCTACCATTTGCACCAGCAATTAGGCAACGGTTCAAAAAACTCATTTTGTACCAACTAAAACATTCAATTATTTTTATATTTGAATGGCTATATAAATCTGAAAAATAATTAACACTTCCAAAATACTGATTTTCAATTAAATACATAATAAATTATTAGTTTGTTTAACTTTCAAAAAAATTAACTTGAAACACTTATTTTTTTACTAAAAATATATCTATTTTTTTATTTATTAACACACATAAAATATTGTTTTTCATGCTATTATTTAATAATAGTAAACTAATATAATTAGTAAATAAAATAGATTTATTTAAACTAGCAAATGCCAAATTTATTAGCACTAAAAATCAAAAAAATAGGAAATCAAATTTCCCCAAATTTCAACTTAAATTAAATTTGCAAGCTCATGTCCCAAAAATAAGTTTTCCACCCTCCTAGCCTACTTAAAACAACTTCCAATTTGGCATTAAAACATTTCACCACAATCAGTCAATTAAAAACTGCCATACTGTCCAAACTTCCTTAACCAAAAAAATCTATCAAATGAATTAAAATCTTTAAAAATTTATCTCTAGTCTCTAAAACTAAATACAACATATAACAAATTATACTACTATATAATTTTTATACTTTAATTAAACTTTAGCATTTTTAAACCTTCTACATTCTTAGCTGCAATATATTTGCAACTTTAATTTTTACTAAAAACATGAAAAAAATTTACTTCCTAATTTTAAGTTTTATTTGTTTAACTAACTTAGATGCTCAAAACGATGTTAATGCAAAAAAAATTTTAGACAACCTCAAAACCAAATTAAAATCGGCTTCTGGCATTTCAGCAAATTTTTCTTTAAAATCTATCACCAGCAAAGGCAAACCTAATGGCACAAAAACTGGTACAATTTCTTCTAAAGGTCAAAAATATATTTTAAAACAAGGAACCACAGAAATTATATGCGATGGTGCAAAAATTTATAATTTCGATGGCAAAAAAACAATTACCATTTCTGAGGTAGAAGAAAGTAATCAAACCCTTAGTCCACAAAATTTGTTGAGCAATTTCTCAGATAAAGATTTTACCTATAAACTTATTTCAAACAAAGGAAATATAGCAGAAATTGAACTTTACCCAACCGATAAACGTAAGAATTTTGTAAAGGTTAACATATTTATAGACAATACTAAAAACATTATTACAAAAGCCAAAATTTTAGACAAAAGCCAAAATACAGTAGAATTTGCTTTGAGTAATATTAATACTTCTGCTAAACTGAGTGACAATTTGTTTGTGTTTAACAAAGCAAAATATCCAAAAGATGTAGAAATTTTAGACTAATTTCTTCAAACTATTTAAAGTTAAGAGTACATTTGAGCATGAAAAATTGCTTATTTGTACTCTTTCTTTTTTCTATTCACTCAAAAATTATTGCACAATTAAACTGGAAAAACGTAAGTGATTCCTTTGGAAGTGTACCAAAGAGTTTTAATGTATTTTATACTCAAGACTCTTTGGATAACAAACCAAACAAAGCCTTTTATGTAAAAATTAACTTAAAGGATAAAAAATTAGACTTTGATGTAGATACAACGCTAAAGAGAAGATTAACACCCACTCAATTTTTTGAGAAAAATAATAACCCACTACTTGTTGTTAATGCTAGTTTTTTTACGTTTAATACACATCAAAACGTAAATGCAGTTGTAAAAAACAAAAAATTGGTTGGCTATAATTTACACAATACACCCTTAAAAGGTAAAGACACATTTACCTACAACCATACCTTTGGAAGTGCAATAGGAATTTACAAAAACAGAACTGCCGATGTAGCTTGGCTTTTTACGGATAGCAGCAATAAAAAAGCACTTGCATTTCAATCTGTAATAAAATCTTTTAGAGACTCCAATAATCATTTATCAAAAACGCAAATACCAGTTTTTCAAAACAATCCATATAAAAAATGGAAGGTTAAAACTGCAGTTGGCGGTGGTCCAGTTTTGTTGCAAAATGGAGAAATTGCGATTACTAACAATGAGGAACACAAATTTACAGGCAAGCAAATTAATGATCGTCACCCAAGAACTGCCATGGGCTACACATATAATAATGAGCTTATAATTTTGGTGGTAGAAGGAAGAAATAAAGGACTTGCAGATGGTGCAACCTTAACACAACTAGCCCAAATATTTAAAGAATTAGGTTGCAAAGAAGCTATAAACTTAGATGGTGGAGGCAGTAGTTGTATGCTTATAAACGGAAAACCAACTATTAAAGTAAGTGATAAAGAGGGCGAACGCCCAGTTCCTTGTGTTTTTATAGTGAAGCAAAAAAATTAAAAATAGCATTTCCCCATTTCAATCATTCCTAATATGAGTAAATAATATATTTGTAAACTAACAGTTGTAAGTATGATAAATATTGAAGCAAACGCTAATGAAGATTGGATGAAACTTTTAATTAGTGACAAACGCCAAATCTTTGATAAAATAAAACTAGGGGGTGGAAAAAAATCAATCGACAAACAAAAAGAAAAAAATAAACTTACTGCAAGGGAAAGAATAGAGTACTTAATTGACAAAAACACAATTTTTACCGAAATTGGTGGCTTTGCAGCTTATGACATGTACAACGAATATGGAGGTTGCCCAAGTGCAGGTACAGTTGCAGGAATTGGATATGTAAGTAACCGACAATGTGTTATTGTTGCTAACGACCAAACAGTAAAAGCTGGGGCATGGTTTCCTATGGCGGGTAAAAAGAATTTGCGTATGCAAGAAATTGCTATGGAAAACAACTTACCTATTATTTACTTAGTGGATAGTGCTGGGGTGTTTTTGCCTATGCAAGATGAAATTTTTCCTGATAAAGAACATTTTGGACGAATTTTTAGAAACAATGCCAAAATGAGTGCTATGGGTATTACACAAATTGCTGCAGTTATGGGGGCTTGTGTTGCTGGTGGTGCTTACTTACCCATTATGAGTGATGAAACTTTAATGGTAGAAGGCAATGGAAGCATTTTTTTAGCTGGAAGTTATTTGGTAAAAGCTGCTATTGGTGAAGATATTGACAATGAAACTTTAGGTGGTGCAAATACCCACAACTCCATAAGTGGGATAGCAGATTATAAATTTAAAACCGAAGAAGAATGCCTTACCCACATCAAAAAGATAATGAGTAAGTTGGGTAATAACCCCACTGCTGGATTTAATAGAATTGAAGCAAAACTTCCTGCGAAAGCAGAAAAAAACATATTTAACATTATGCACAAGCATAATGCAAAACCATACGATGTAAATGATATTATAAATAGTATAGTTGATGAAAATAGTTTTGATGAATTTAAACAAGACTATGGAAAAACTATTGTTTGTGGCTATGCAAGAGTAGATGGTTGGGCTGTAGGTTTTGTTGCAAACCAACGCTTAATTATCAAAAACGCAAAAGGTGAAATGCAAATGGGTGGTGTAATTTATAACGATAGTGCCGATAAAGCTGCTAGATTTATAATGAACTGTAACCAAAAGAAAATACCATTAGTTTTTTTACAAGATGTTACTGGTTTTATGGTTGGCAGCAGAAGTGAACATAGTGGTATTATTAAAGATGGAGCTAAATTGGTAAATGCTGTGGCAAATAGTGTTGTTCCAAAAATTACAATTATTATTGGTAATAGTTTTGGTGCAGGTAATTATGCCATGTGTGGTAAAGCCTATGATCCTCGATTTATTTATGCTTGGCCGAGTGCAAAAATTGCTGTTATGAGTGGTGGAAGTGCAGCTAAAACTTTATTACAAATTCAAGTAGCATCTGAAAAAGCAAAAGGAAAAGAAATTAGCATAGAAGAAGAAAATAAGCTACTAAATGATATTTCCAAACGATACGAAACCCAAACTTCACCTTACTATGCAGCAGCAAGATTATGGGTTGATGATATTATAGACCCTGCTGAAACGAGAATAAAAATTAGTGAAGGCATAGCCGCTGCAAATAACAATCCAAAAATAGAAGAGTTTAAAATGGGTGTGGTGCAGGTGTAAATAGACGTAAAGATTTTTTTGTAACCAGCTTTTGTAGTTCTATTTAGCATCGTTGCGTCGCACACTTCAACTTTTGTATTACTATTTAACAAAAAAAAATAGCCAAATTAAACTTCGGTATAAAAATTGTATCGATATATCATAAACATAAAAATATGAAAAAAATAATCTTTATTCTTTTAGCTTTTACAAGCTTACAAGCTGCTGCACAAGTAGATACTACTAAAAAAGCAGAGAAACTATTTAAAAAAGAGAGAAGAGAAAAAATGAAGGAGAAATGGGATAATATGACCCCAGAACAAAAAGCTAAAGCTAAAGAAAAAATGGACGCTCGTATTAAAGAAAAAAAAGAGGAAATTGAAAATATGAGCCCAGAAGAAAAAGCCAAGTTTGAAGAGAAAAAAAATGCTGCAAAAGAAAAAATGAAAGAAAACTGGAAAAATATGACTCCAGAAGAAAAACAAGAAATGAAACAAAAGATAAAAGAAAAAAGAGATAGCCTTACTCCAGAACAAAAAGAAAAAATTAAAGAACGTTTAAGAAAGCGTAGAAATGGATAAGAGATAAAATAGGGGTTTTTTAACAATAAGCCTTCAAGCAGCAATGTTTGGGGCTTTTTTATTACCAGTGCCAAAAAAATAAGCATAAAAAATTACATTCGCAGCCATGCAGCATATTTCAATAAATATAATTAACAAATCAAGCAATCCATTGCCTTGCTATGCAACTATAGATAGCAGTGGCGTTGACTTAATGGCAAATATTGAAAAAGACATTATTTTAAACCCTTTGGAAAGACAATTGATACCTACTGGCATTTTCTTAGAAATTCCAACAGGATATGAAGCACAAGTTCGTCCTAGAAGTGGTTTAGCCATAAAACAAGGTATAAGTTGCCTTAACAGTCCAGGTACAATTGATGCAGATTATAGAGGTGAAATAAATGTTATACTTATAAATTTATCAAATACACCTGTAACTATTTGCAATGGAATGCGTATAGCTCAAATGGTTTTTGCTCCAGTTTCTAAAGTAGAATTTATAGAACAATCCATTTTAAGTGAAACAAAAAGAGCAGCTGGAGGCTTTGGAAGTACTGGAATTTAATAATTAATACAAATAACATTATGAAAAAATTAGTTTTTTTAACTTTTATTGTTGGTACAATTTTTGGTTGCCGCCCTATAAAAAAAGTTACAGCCATTGATAATGCTTTAGAAAAAAAAGATACCATACAAACAACTATTGTAACTAAAGATCCTGAAGTTACAAAACCAAGTGTCGACTCTTTAGCTATTGTGCAAGATGTGCTTAAAACCATCGAGCAAAAAAGAATACAATACAATACATTTAATGCAAAAATTAAGGTAGAGTTTTATGGACAAGAAGAAAATGAAAATTTTACAGTGTATTTAAGCATCATAAAAGATAGTGTAATTTATGCTCAGCTTAAAGGTGCATTAGGTATTGTAGGTATGCAGGCAAAAATTACAAAAGACAGTGTAATTATTGTTCGTAAATATGGCGAAAAATATATTCAAAAACGTTCTATTTCTTATTTACAAGAATTAACCAAAATACCGTTCGATTACAATACAGTTCAAGACATTTTAGTCGGTAATCCAATTTTTATAAATAACAATATTGTTACATATAAAATTACAAACGAAAATCTATTAGTGTTTTTGCTTGGTAATCAATTCAAAAATTTACTTACTATAGATAATCAAACAAAACAAGTATTACACTCCAAATTAGATGATATAGATATTTTAAAAAATCGTACCTGCGATATTACCTATAGCAACTATGTACAACAAAACAATGTTTCATTTTCAACTTATAGAAGTATTAGTGTATCAGAAAAATCTAAACTTGACGTAAATATGGATTTTAAAGATTATAGTTTTAACGAACCGTTAAAATATGTATTTACATTGCCAAAGAACTTTAAAATTAAATAACTTAGCAGCCATTAAACTTTTTTCTGTTGATTAAATGGCTACTCAAAAAAATATACATGTTACTATTTAAAAGAGTTTCAATTATTCTTTCAATTATGTGCTTTACAATGGCACATTCCTATGCTCAACAGCCTAGCAAAGAAGAATTGAACAAACAAAAAGTGCAAATTGAGAAAGAAATAGCTGACTTAAACAAAAGTTTAAGAGAAGTAAGCAATAATAAAAAAGAAGCTCTTAAAATTTTAACTTTAATAAACGCAAAAGTTGAAGCTAGGGAAAGTTTGATTCGTAATATCAATAAAGACATAAAACGTATCGACGAAGATTTATTTGTTAAAGAAAGAGATATCTATAGATTAAAAAGAGAATTAGATACACTAAAAATAAAGTATGCTAAAAGTCTAGTTTTTGCCTATAAAAACAGAAGCAACTATCAATACTTAAACTTTTTATTTAGTGCAAATGACTTTAATGATGCATTAAAAAGAGTAACTTACTTAAAAAGTTATAGATCGTTAAGAGAAACAGAAGCTGCCAACATAGCCAAAACCCAACAATTATTACAATCAACAATTACGCAACTAGGCGACAATAAAAATGAAAAACAAACGGCTTTACTTACCCAAAACGAACAATTAAAAAAAGCCGAAGAAGATAAAAAAGAAAAAGATAGAATTTTACAAGATTTAAAAGGCCAAGAGAAAGACCTGCAAGCACAAATTAAAAAAAGAGAAAGGCAACGTCAAGAGCTAAACAATGCCATCAATGCTGCCATAAGAAGAGAGATTGCCGAGGCACAAAAAAAGGAAAAAGAACGTATGGCACGTTTAAAAGCTGAGCAAGAACAAAAACGTAGAGAGCTAGAAGCCATTGCAAATGCAAAAAAAGAAGAAGCAAGATTAGCTCGTTTAGAATCTGATAAAAAAAATAAAGAAGCAAAAGATGCTAAAGAAAGAGAACTAGCCGATGCTAAAGCAAAAGAAAAAGAAAAAGAAGCTCTAAAAGCTAAAGAAAAAGTAAATGCAATAACTTATGGACCAGGGTCTGTTCTTAATCCTGGGGGGCAAGTTACACTTGCCGATGGCAAAAAAAGAGAGTATAGCGTTTTTGAAACAACCAAAGAAGGCTTAGAAATAAGTATGGATTTTGAAAAAAATAGAGGCCGATTGCCTTGGCCAGTTAGCTCAGGTGATGTTTGTGCAAAATTTGGTATCACTAAAGTCACAGTAAACCTTACCGAAAAACATGATGGTATAATTGTATGTTTACCAATAGGTTCACAAGTTAAAGGTGTTGCAAATGGTGAAGTGATGTTTGTTCAAAACTTGGATGAATACAAAAGTGTTGCTGTAAGGCATGGTAAATATTTAACAGTTTATAGCAGATTAAGTGAAGTAAATGTAGTTAAAGGGCAAAAAATTTCAGCTGGTACAGCTATTGGTAAAGCAGCTCAAAGTGATAGAGGTGGTGGTGAAATTGAATTTAGAGTAATGAATGGAGAAAATAATCAATTTTTAAACCCTGAGAATTGGCTTATAAGAAGATAATTTTATGACAAAACTTCTAAAATATCTTGCAATTGCAATTGCAACATTTATAGCATTTGTATTGTTTGATAATAGACATGCAACAAATATGACCTTTAGACAAAAAATACTTAAAACACTTTACCCCGCCATTTTATTTTTCAGTAAACTTACTGGATCAAAAGCTTCTATCAATAAAAATAAAACGAACATGCAACCACAATTTTCATTTTACAATTTAAATGATACACTTAATAATGGAACCCTTTTTTCTTTTGATACACTTAAAGGAAAAAAAATATTATTAGTAAATACAGCTTCTAATTGTGGTTACACCAATCAGTACGAAGCTTTACAAAGTTTGCACCAACAATATGGCAATAAATTAGTTGTAATAGGTTTTCCATCAAACGATTTTAAAGAACAAGAAAAAGGAAACGATGAAGAAATTGCAAGCTTTTGTAAACTTAACTATGGCGTTACATTTTTACTAATGAAAAAGTCGGGCGTTTTAAAAAACAATCAACAAAACAAAGTGTTTCAATGGCTTACTGTTATTGAGCAAAATGGCTGGAATGATGCCCCACCTACTTGGAATTTTAATAAATATTTAGTAAACGAAAATGGCGTTTTAACCCATGTTTTTGAACCTGGAATTTCACCATTGAGCCAAGAAGTTATAGAAGCCATTAATCAATAAAATGTATTAATACTTCTAAATTTTTTATTTAATAAAAAATGTTTACAGGAGATTGGATTAATCCAATCTCTTTTTTTATTTCCTCAAAACCATGGCATTACAATGCAAGATTAAGTTTGAGATGTAATTTCTTTATTTAAAGATTTTCCTAAAAAATCAATCAAACTATCCTTATAAAATGCCGTTTGTACAAAAAAACAAATTTTCTGTAACAACTTTTTCAAAAAAGCGTCTCTTATATATACAACATCAAAAAAATCAAAATTTTAAAAAAAACAAAATCAAAAAATCATGAAAAAATTTCTTTTCACAGCATTAATTGCTGTAAGCACATTAAGCGTAAGTTTTGCTAAAACTGGCGACGAAAAAAAAGTAAGCTACAAAGTAATCACAGAATTTACAACCAACTTTGGTGATGCCGAAAATGTAATTTGGAAAGTTACCAACGACTATTTTAAAGCCACTTTTACGTTAGAAGATGAAACAATAGAGGCCTTTTATAGCACCAATGGTGAGTTTATTGCAACAAGTCAAAAAATGGCTTTTAACAAATTACCTAAAAAAGCAATTACCAATATAACCACCAATTATCAATTTCCACCTTATGAACTTAAAGAGTGCATAAAATATACAAACGCTGATGGTGCAACAAAGTATTTTGTATCATTAAAAAAAGAAAATAAAACAACAGTATTAGAAATAGACAATTTAGGTTATATAAAAACATTTAACTAGTTTTTGGGTATAAGGTTTGTTAAATATGAGTAAGCTCTTTACAATTGATTGTAGAGAGCTTTTTTGTTTATTTACAATTCACTATACACTTATTCTCCCCAAAAAAACATAGCAATTAATTTGCATTATTGCAACCAATACATTTGTGCAATGCAACAATATCATCAATTATTACAACATATTTTAGACAATGGCGTTTTAAAAAGCGATAGAACGGGTACTGGTACTCTAAGTTGCTTTGGCTATCAAATGCGTTTTAATTTAAACGAAGGTTTCCCTTTAGTAACCACAAAAAAATTACACTTAAAAAGTATTATTTACGAGCTACTTTGGTTTTTAAATGGTGACACTAATATTAAATACTTAAATGATAATGGTGTAAAAATTTGGGACGAATGGGCGAAAGAAAATGGAGATTTAGGCCCAGTTTATGGAAAGCAATGGAGAAGTTGGGAAAATAAAAATGGAGAAACAATAGATCAAATTTCCGAAGCCATCTATCAACTAAAAACTAATCCTGATAGTAGAAGAATAATTGTAAATGCTTGGAATGTAGGCGAGCTAAAACAAATGGCTCTTACACCTTGCCATGCTTTGTTTCAGTTTTATACAACGCCATTTGTATCGGAAAATGGACAAGAAAAACGAAAATTATCCTGTTTATTGTATCAAAGAAGTGCTGATGTTTTTTTGGGTGTTCCTTTTAATATTGCTTCTTATGCTTTACTCACAATAATGGTTGCTCAGGTTTGTGATATGGAAGTGGGAGAATTTATTCATAGTTTTGGTGATGTACATTTGTACACCAATCATATTGAACAAGCAAAATTGCAACTTACAAGAGTGCCTTATGATTTACCAACCTTAAAAATTAACACAGCAATTAAAGATATTTTCGACTTTAAATTTGAGGATTTTATTGTTGAAAATTACCAAGCTCATCCTCATATAAAAGCCACAGTTGCCGTATAATTATGCATATAAATTTAATAGTTGCAGCCAGCACAAATAATGCCATTGGCAAAAACAATGATTTACTTTGGCATTTACCTCAGGATATGCAGTTTTTTAAACAAACTACTTGGGGTATGCCAGTTATTATGGGGCGTAAAACCTTTGAAAGCTTAAAAGGAAAACCATTAAATGGGCGTTTAAACATTGTACTTACAAAACAAAAAAACTTTGAAGCAAAAGAAGCCATTGTGGTTGAAAATTTAGAAGATGCATTGTTTGTAGCTCAACAACATTTATACAAACAAGTGTTTATAATTGGCGGTGGAGATATTTATAAACAAACCATAAAAAAAGCAAGTACTATTTATTTAACTCGTGTACATACTATCATTGATGGAGATGTTTTTTTTCCTGAAATTAGTAAAAACGAATTTAAACTAACAAGTAGTTTTGATTATAAAGCCAATGAAAAGAATGCTTATGATTTTAGCTTTGAGAAATGGGAAAAAATATAAAACAATTACTGAATGTATAAATATACAACTTAACAACCCGTTACTTTTGAAATAAATAAAAAAAATGGAAGAAAACAATCAGCAACAACAAAACCAATTAAACATTGAAATTAGTGAAGAAATGGCAGAAGGTGCCTATGCAAACCTTGCTGTAATTACACATAGCCATGCCGAATTTGTGGTAGATTTTGTGAATGTAATGCCTGGTACACCAAAAAGCAAAGTAAAAAGTAGAATAATTTTTACACCTATGCACGCCAAAAAATTCATGAAAGCATTAATAGATAATGTTCAAAAATATGAAGCTTCAAATGGCATGATTAAAGATTTGGAGCAAATAGAAATTCCAATGCAATTTACTGGCCCTGCGGGTCAAGCATAAATGCAAAATAGTTTATACAACAAGAAAGCCCTGAAATTTCAGGGCTTTCTCGTACTTACTCATTGCATTACACAATAAAAAATTTAGCTATGTACAGTTTCTTCAATTGTTGCATTAATTTTACGATCTACAATGGCATCTTTCATTACTTTTAAAGTTTCAAATTCGCCATTTTTCACAGCATATTTTCCCTGAAAATGAATAATCATGGCACATTGTTCTGCTTGCTCTTCATTATGACCACAAACAGTAATTAAACTTTCAATAACCCATTCAAACGTGTTTACTTCATCATTCCAAACCACTAAACTGTAAGGAAATTTTTGTAAAGTAGATGTTGATTTAAAAGGTTTAATATCTATGTCAGTTAATAAAGCCATAATGCAAATGTAACGTTGAGCATGTAATAAACGAATGGTTTTTTTTTAGATTGTACAAAAGGTTGCTTTTTTTTTATTGTGTTTGTGAAAATATTTTTTGAAGAAGATTTATAAATTAAAAACCTAGTCTAAATAGCACATTTTAATACCCAGCCTTTTCTTTTTCAATTATTACATCTATAAAATCATTAATATGTAATTCTTTTAAAGCTGCATACTTTTTTCTATCTTGCTTTGCTTCAATGGCCAATTGATATTTAATTTCTTGATATTTAAGTTTTGCTACATCATTTTTTTGTAGATGATTTCTTAAAAGTAGATGCCTTTCTAGTGCTTTACTAAAAATTGGACAAACGTATAAATGATGACTTATGGCATCTAAAATGGAATTTTCTGTATTTGCAAGCCTTTTAAAAACCTCTCTATCCTCAATTCCTTGATTACCGTTGTGGTAATAACCAATTGACTCTAACCTTAATTTTATCAATTCAAAAGATTCTTTTTCTTTAAAAATGATGTCAATATCAATTATTGGTTTCGCATCTAAATTTGGCACTGCAGTGCTACCTACATGTTCTATAACACAGTCAATTTCTGCTAAAGCAAGTTGTAATTGAGCTTTTATAAGGTTGAAACTTGTAATCCAGTTTTTAGTATAGGGGTGTAAAATAGTCATTTATAAAAAACTTAATCAACCTCCTCTCCTTTTGAGGCTTCTAACAACATAAACCATTCTTCATCTGTAAGTACAATAGTTTTAGCTTTTTTTGCTTTTACTAACCGCTCTATTTTTGTAGAACCAACCACTGGCAAAATATTAGCTGGATGCTTTAAGATAAATGCTAATAAAATTTCGTTTGCTCCACAACTGTATTTTTCTGCTAATTGCTTGGTTATTTGTTCAATACTTCTAAAACGTGGATGCGTTTCATCTGTTAAAATTCCACCACCCAAAGGAGCCCAACCCATGGGAACAATGCCATGTTGCAAACAATTATCTAAACTTCCATTAAATAATTGCTTAAGATTTACTATTGAAAACTCTAACTGATTATAATCTATAGATACAAAAGAAATAAGTTGATTAATATGATTTGGCAAAAAATTAGATACACCAAAACTCAATATTTTTCCTTGCTCTTTTAGTTTTGAAATAGCAAAAGCCACTTCATTAGGATTAAGTAAAGGATTTGGACGATGAATAAGAAAAACATCGATATAATCGGTTCTAAAGTTTTTTAAAGATTGTTCTACACTTTTAATAAGATGCTGAGCCGATGTATTGTAAGATTTGATTTGATGCTTTGGGCGGTTTTCTGACACTAATTGAATACCTGCTTTTGTAATTAACTGTATGTTTTGTCGTAAAGAAGGTTCATTCATTACTATTCTACCAAATTCTTCTTCGGTGGTATAATCTCCATAAATATCGGCATGGTCAAAACTAGTAATTCCATTATCAATACAATCCTTAATTAAGGCCTCATATTCCATTGCAGAAAAACCTGCACCCCATTTTCCCCAACGCATACAACCTGCAAT
>JBMLOQ010000070.1:0-15415 GCA_049242885.1 Chitinophagaceae bacterium | reverse complement strand
TTATGAGAGATAGAAGGATTGATAGTTATCAACCCATTACAAAACGTTTTATAGACGAAGATTAATCTGATAAAACATTATTAAAATCATTAAAGCAAAATGTAAACATCGTTGCGTCCTTTGCATTCTTTGTTTCGTTGCGTGAAAAAAATTACAATGCAAACTCCAAAACAATTAGGATTTCATTTTCCCGCAGAGTGGGAAAAACATACTGCAACTTGGCTTAGTTGGCCTCACAAAGAAGCTAGTTGGCCAGGTAAAATTGAAACCATTTATAAACCTTATTGCAACTTTATAAAAGAAGTTGCCAAAGAAGAAAATGTATGTATTAATGTAGCCAACGAAGCTTTACAAGCTTTTGCTACAAAGCATTTACAAGAAAATGGGGTAGATTTAGCCAGCATAAAATTCTTTCATCATCCAACCAATGATGCTTGGTGTAGAGACCATGGCCCTGCTTTTTTAGTAAATAGAAAAACTAACGAAAAAGCTATTGTAGATTGGGGATATAATGCTTGGGGAAACAAATATCCGCCGTACGACCTAGACGATGTAATTCCTACTTTAATTGGCGAAAAACTTGGTTTAAAAGTGTTTCATCCAAGTATTGTAATGGAAGGAGGAAGTGTAGAGTTTAATGGAGAAGGAACTATACTTACTAGCACTTGTTGTTTGCTAAACGAAAATAGAAATCCTAATTTAAGTCAAGAGCAAATAGAAACTTACCTAATAAATTATTATGGAGCCGAACATATAATTTGGGTTGATGAAGGCATTGTAGGTGACGATACAGATGGACATATTGACGATACTGTTCGTTTTGTAAATGCTGATACTGTTGTAACTGTTGTAGAACATAATAAGCAAGATGAAAATTATGATTTGCTACAACACAACTTAAAGCAACTACATAAACTGCGTTTACAAAATGGTAAGCAAATGAATATTGTAGAATTACCAATGCCAAAAGCTGTGATTTGGGAAGATCAACGTTTGCCAGCCTCTTATGCTAATTTTTATATTAGTAATGCAGCAGTTTGTGTTCCAACATTTAGAGATAAAAACGATGATAAAGCCTTACAAATAATACAAGATTGTTTTAAAGACAGAAGGGTTGTTGGTATTGATAGCCTAGATGTAATTTGGGGTTTAGGAAGTTGGCATTGCTTAAGCCAGCAAGAACCTAGTTTATAAAAAAATGGCGTTGATTTTTTCAACGCCATTTTTTATAATATACTATTTCTGCTACACAATACTCAAAAATTACCAACCTGGGTTTTGAGTAAGAGTTGAAACCTTATCTCTTTCGCCCTGAGGTATTGGACACAATAAATGTTGTGGACTATTAAATAGTCTAGTTTCTCTGCTTAATCTTGTAGCATCGCCATTTGGCCAAGATATAGGCACATTATAAGTAGCATCAAAAGTTGGTGTTGGAGCTGGACTTATAAAAGATAATCCAGTAGCTACATCATAACTCATACCAGAAATTGCCTGACCATATAGTTTACCAGGCATTACCCTTGCAGCGTAAGCTCCATTATCCCATCTACGTAAATCGGCCATATGTAAGCCTTCGTTGGCCAACTCTACCATTTTTTCTTTGCGTACAAGGTTTTTTAAAGCAGTTGAATTTGCTAAAACCGCAGCACTAACATTTGGCATACCCGCTCTTGCTCTTACTCTGTTTACACTTGTTGCAATTGTAGAAGCAGGAGAACCTTTTTCGGCATGTGCTTCAGCATTTATTAATAAAATTTCGGCAAAACGCATATACAACCAACCCACTTTGTATAAATTTCCTGCAGTACCATTTACATCTCTATCGGCACTGTATTTTTTCCATAAATTTCCATTACCGTTTAAGCGAGGGCCAAAAGGGTTTGAACTATCTTGATTAGTTACACTACTAGGAAAAGCAATAGCCCTTGTAGTAGGATTAAATGTAGCTGCTCTACCACTTGTAAAGTTGAATATAATACTTGTAAAACCTTGGACAATCATAGTATCGCCAGGTACAAAAACACTGTGTCTCATACGAGGATCTCTGTTTTGATTTGGGCGAGCAGGATTATATAGAGGAGAAGTGGCAATGGTTTGTCCGTCTCTACACTCATATAAATCTACCATAAATTGTGATGGAAAATGACTGCTTTGTCCCCCATTATTTCTACTACCTTGCACCAATTGTAAATAGTTAAAACTACCAGCATCAGCATCGCCAAATGGATAATACCACATTATTTCGTTGGCAACGTTGCTAGCTTGTCCGTTTTTACGAAATAAGTTTTCATAAACAGGGTTTAAGCTGTAAGGGCCATTGGCAATAATATTATCTGTAATAGTTGCAGCGTAATTATAATTACCATCAAGCATAGCAAGCCTAGCACCCAAGCCCATAGCTACACCTTTGCTTACTCTACCAGCTTGTTCTGGCAACCAATTTAAGGATGCAGCAGCACCTTCTAAATCTTTTAATAAAAAGTCGATGATTGTTTTTTTAGAAGTTCTTGTTAAACTAGATATTTCATCTTGCGATGGGGGGTTAACTAAAAAAGGAACGTCTCCAAAATATCCAATTAAATGCCAATATGCCATTGCACGAATTACTTTCGCTTCTGCTTGCACCTTCGCATAATCGGCAGGAGTCATTTGGTTTTGTGCTTTAGTCATGTAAAACAACAGGTTATTTGCACGTTGTATGGCCTGATAAAAACCAGCCCAAAGTTCGGCTACCGTGCCATTAGTTACATCATAAGTACCCGATGCAATTGTGCCACTTAATCCTCGCTCAAGTCCTAATTCAGTATATAAATCCATTTTAGCATAGTATGGTGTAGGATTTCCAAAACCAGGGCTTATCGTTCGAGCTCCAATGGCATTATAAACCCCATTCAATGCTGCATTTACTTCTGCAGGATTACTGTAAAAATCTCTTTGTGTGATGGATGACAAAGGCTCTCTATCTAAGTATTTGTTACAACCAGTAAGCCCTAAGCTAGCAATTGCAAAACTGGTCAATAAATATTTATATATTTTTTTCATTGTTGTTGATTTTTAGAATTTTAAATTTAAGCCAATTGTTGTTGTTTTCATTATTGGATAAAATGCACCTGATTGATTTGCAATTTCAGGATCGAAACCAGGCTCATAGTTGCTAAATGTAAATGGATTTACAGTGTTTACATAAAAACGTAAAGACTGAATATTAAGTTTATCCATTAGTTTTTTAGGTAAAGTATAGCCGAGTGTAATATGTTTCACCCTCATAAAAGCTCCACTCATTAGCCAGTAATCACTTGCAACATAGTTTCCATTTCCACCACTAAACAATCTTGGTAAACGGGCATTGGTTTTTGTGCTCGTCCAACGGTCTAAAGCACTTGTAAGTCCTCCTGCAATCCAGTTTCCAGCATTAAATGGTTGCACCGCAATACCACTTATGTAGTTATCTCTCATACCCACTCCAAATAAAAACACATTAAGGTCAAATCCTTTATAATCAACATTAATATTTAAGCTATAATCGTATCTTGGAAAATTATTACCCACCAATACCCTATCTCTTGCATTAATGGTATCGTTGCCATCAATATCTCTATACTTTATATCACCGGCACCAGTAAAACGTGTGCCATTATAGGGTTTGTTAAAATTGTCACCATTTTGATACAGACCATCTGTTAAGAATAATTGATATGAACGTATGCTGCTGCCAGCTCTAGAAACTTGATTTCCCTGTACTATATCTCTACCTTTTGTATCAAGTATTTCATTTCGAACATCACTTAAATTACCTGTAACACTAAAATTTAATTTTCCAATTCTATCTCTATAGGTAGCACTAAATTCCCATCCTCTATTAACCATACTTGCTGCATTTGAAGGAATAGAAGACCCGGCACTTACAAAACCCAAGGCATTTGCAATTGGGAAGTCTATTAACATGTCTTCAACCTTCTTGCTATAAACATCAATGGTTAATGATAATTTATTTTTTAATAAAGAAACATCCAAGCCAAAATTTGTTTGTGATGAGGTTTCCCAGCTAATACTTTCGTTTGGTAATCCATTTAAAGAAGCACCAGGAGAAAGCAAATTGTTAAAATAATAAGCTGTACCAGCATTAACTGTTGCAACAAAAGGATAATTGCTATTAACTTCTTGATTGCCTAATCGTCCATAAGATGCTCTAAGTTTTGCGTAATTAATTAGTTTAACACTTTTCATGAAGTTTTCATTACTAATTACCCAACCAGCAGAAGCACCTGGGAAAAATCCCCATTGTTTGTTTAACAGTTGGCTAAATCGAGACGAACCATCATATCTTCCAGTAAACTCAAACAAATACTTGTTTGCAAATGAATAATTTAATCTTCCAAAAAAGCCAGCGATAGAAAAATCAGTTGCACTTCCACTTACAGTTGGTTGTAATGCAGATGTTGCCAAGTTTAAATAAGGTCTATCTGGGTTTTGTAAACCCTGTCTACTTGCACCAATACTGCTTGTAAAGTTGTCTAAAGACTGAAAACCCGCCTGAACCTTAAATTGATGGTCTTTTTTTATTGTGAACGAATAGTTAGCCGAAGCGTTATATTGATTTATATTGGTTCTATTGTTGGTATAGCTAAGTGTTGAGTCGCCAATATCCTGTGCAAAAATATACTCATTTGTTGCTGGGTTTGGGTTAAAAGATCTATATGTACCTCTAGCAACATAAGCCTCTGTAAAAGAAGATCTTGAGTTGTATGAAGCTTCAATAATAAAGTTCTTAAATAATTCAGCATTTAATCCAAAACGTAAACTTAAAGTTGGCGTTTCTGCTCTATTTATACCACTATTTTCTGCTGCACCAATAGGGTTTATTCTATTGCTTTGTCCAGCATCACCATACAAACCATTACCAAATTTACCAGGAAAATGACGTGCCATTGAAATACTACGTTGAATAATTTCTGTTGTACTCATGCCTGCTGGCTGAACGTTTGTTGCTTTGGTGTAGAATATGTCGGTTGAGAATTTTATTTTTTTGGTTACTTGCACATCACCATTCATACGTAAGTCAAATTTTTTGAAACTATTATTTACCATTAAGCCTTCTTGTTGTAAATAGGTTCCACTCATTAGAAAACTTACTTTATCACTACCCCCACTTACTTGAATGTTATGGTTTTGCATCATTCCATTATTTCTAAACAATAAGTCTTTCCAATCGGTATTAAAAACACTCATATTGTCTGCTGAGAAATTTCTATACAAATCAATAGTAGCATTAGAAAAAGGCAAAATTGGAGAACCTGTGTTGGCAACTGTTTCGTTTCTTAAAAGCATATCATCTACACTACTCAATAACTCAGGGAAATTAGTTGGTGTTTGTTTTGTAATGAATGTGTTGTATTGAATAAATGTTTTACCAGATTGACCACGTTTGGTTTTTACCAAAATTACTCCATTAGTGCCACGTACACCATAAACTGCTGTACTTGCTGCATCTTTAAGGACAGTTACACTTTCAATAATATTAGCGTCAACATCATTTAAACTAGTACCCTCAACACCATCAACAATTATTAATGGTGCACTGCTTCCTGTA
This sequence comes from Chitinophagaceae bacterium, assembly GCA_049242885.1. Classification (GTDB taxonomy): domain Bacteria; phylum Bacteroidota; class Bacteroidia; order Chitinophagales; family Chitinophagaceae; genus CAIVPM01. The sequence continues at coordinate 9,822 of JBMLOQ010000070.1, read as the reverse complement.
ATGCTTCCAAAACCTCTAATAATTATACTACCCCCATCAGCTCCTGGTTGTCCTCCTCCTTGTTGCACTACAACTCCAGGTGCAAAGCCTTGTAGCATCATGCTTGTACTTGCTATAGAACGTTGCCTTAATTGCTCCCCTTTTACCACTTGTACTGCACTGGTAATATTTCCTTTTTTTTGTGTGGTATATCCAACAACTACAACTTCACCTGCATCCCCTGCTTGTGCTTCTAATTTTATGGTAAGGCCTGTACTTGTAACTTCAACTTCTTGGTCTTTAAAACCAATTGCTTTTACAATTAACTTATCTCCAACTTTTGCATTAATGGTAAACTCACCATTTGCATTGGTTAATGTACCTGTAGTTTTACCTTTTACTTGTACTGTTGCACTTTCAATGGGTTTCCCATCGGAATCTTTTAATGTTCCTGAAATTTTTGTTTGTTGTGCCAAGCCACTGTTTAGTAGTAGCAATAGTAGGCAACACAAATACCATAGTTTTTTCATTGTTATGTTTTTTGTTTTTGAATTTTTGTAAAATTTTTATTTGTATGCTCCAAAAAAATTAATGTCTTTGTTAAATGGGTTATATAATCTGTTAAGCATCACAGCCCACTCGGTGCGTGTAATATTTCTTTTTGTATCAAAATTTTTTAGTTGTTGTTCGGCCCACCATTTTTCATTAATAGTAGGATTAAGTACCAATTGATTAAGCAAGCTAATAGCTCTTTCAATGGTTAATAATGCTGGGTCATCGTTTCTGCCCATTCGTACTTGAGGTAAAAAAGGGGTTATACTTTCAATAGCTTCTTGTGTGGTAACTGTTGTGTCGGGGTAAAACCAAGTTCTATTTGCCCATGCATTTGGTTGTCCAACACCTTTAAGCATTCCTGTTGCACCTATTTTTTGAATATCTATAAAATGTGGATGCGTAGGTTTTACATCATAATATGGCATAATATATGCCTTGCTGTTTAACAACTTTTCTTGAATATTTCTAATATTTATTTGTTGTGCAGGTTTATTGTTTTGTACACACCAAGCTGCTATTGTACCTGCTGCCTGACCAATTAAAATTACAACAGGTTGCAAGCGTGTTGTACCATTTACAATATTGCTTACGCTAATGCTTTTTTCGGCAACAATTAAACCTTTTATTGTTTTGGGAATAAGGCTTCCAATAGGAATATTATATGATGGTACAGGATAAAATCCTAAATCTTTGGGTACGTCTGTATTTTCTCTATGATGATGGTCTATTGGATAATCACCAACCACAACACCTGTTTTGTATAATGCATTGGGTTGTTCAAATGGTTTTGCTAAATCTTGTACTTTAAACCTAACCATGCCTTGTAATCTTCTACTTTCACGGTAATAAGGTATTAATGGAAGCTTGTCTGCTGTTGGATATTCATCATCTGCAATTCCTAAATTTTTAAAGCCAAATTGAGTTTGTAAAAAATAAATAAAACGTATAGTTTTAGCTTTAGCTTTTTGTAATTCTTCTTGTTGTTGTATTGGCGATAAGCTTAAAATGGGAGCATAATAGTCGTTGCCTTTTCCTGGCCAATTAATCATGTATTTGCCATTGGGTAGTTTGCCATATTCCAACATTTTTTTGGCAGTTACATTACTGGTTAGTTTTTCGGGTTTGCTACAAAATTCGTTGCAACAACCATCAAACTCCATAGGATTGTAATTTTCTGGCTTTGGAATTGTTTTATCTTCAGCACCATAATCTTTTAAAATGGCTACATAGGTTAGGTCTTGAATAATTGGCTTTGTAAAAGGCACTTTTGCATCTTCATTTATTTCTTTGCTAGCTTCTAGCCCAATATCAAAAGGCACTTTAGCTGCAAATATCAGCTCACCCAATTCTGTTGCATCAATGGTTTGTTTGGCATAAACAATAAATCTTTGATTTTCTTTAAGCCTTCTAACATTAAGTAAATTTGCTCCTAATACCTGATTGTTTTTTAATAATAAACTAGTAAATCTTGTATTGTATAAAATGGTGATGTTTTTTTCTTGAGCCACCATTTGTTTAAAAATACTATCCCCTACACGTGGCTCAAACAATGTGTTGCTCACCCAACCCGTTGCAACCTTATTGGGGCCTCCATATCTTTTGTAAATATGCTCTCTAAATTCTCCCCAAATACCACTTGGCATATTGTGGTTGCCATCAAATGCACTTACACCAGCTGCGGTTATCATTCCTCCTAGCCATGTTGTGTTTTCTACCAACACAACTTTTACACCTAGGCGTGCAGCTTGTATAGCAGCAGTTGTACCACTTGCACCACCACCAATAATTAGCACATCGGTTTTAATAACTTTTTGGGCAATTGCAAAAAAAGAAACTGCTTGCAATAGAAAAGTTAGAGTGATATATTTATTAAATCGCATAGTTTTTTTTATAAAAAATCGCAAATGATACTAAGCTTAAAAAAGGTTTTATAATTTCTTAAACTTTAATTACCAAGGGTTTTCCAAACCTGATACATGGCTCTAGGCATATGAAAGCAACCTTTCCATTTTCCACCTTTAAGATTTAGTAAAACTTCGCCTTGCCTATTTAAGTAACCAAACCATTCGCTATGCTCTGGGTCTTTAAATTTACTCCAACTATAATCGTGTACTTTTTTAAACCATTTGGCACAGTCTTCGTTGCCAGTAAGCTTATAACCTTTTGCCAGTGCTACAAGGGTTTCTACATGCACCCACCAAAGTTTTTGATCCCATTCTAGTTGTTGTGTTGGGTGCCCCTTTACATCTAAAAAGTAATAAATACCACCGTATTTTTTATCCCATCCATATTCTAGGGTTTGTAGCATTATGGCACAAGCTTTATTAATTAAAGCATCGTCGCCCAAGCGTTTTCCTAAATCCATAATAAACCACATGGCTTCAATGGCATGGCCTGGGTTTAAAACCCTGCCTTCATAGCTATCACAAAAGCTACCATCTTCATACACATTTTCTAAAACCACACCAAGTTCTGGATTATAAAAAACTTCCATTACCTCGTGAATTACTGTAGGTATAAACTCATTTACTTTTTCTTCTCCTAAAATATGTTCTAGCTCTAAAGCTAAATTGCACAATATCATAGGCAACGAAAAGTTTTTTAAACTTCTAGTGCCTGGGTAAGCCTTATTGTATTTTCCTTTCCAATTATGTTGTCTTTTAAGAATATTATTGAACGTATCAATAGCAATTTTTTTATAGTTTTCGTTTTGTGTTGCTTTGTATAAAGATGCAAAACCCATAGTTGCAAAACAATCACTAAATATATTGTAAGGCTGTATTAAAGGTTTTCCATCTTGTGTAAGCGAAAAATACCAATTGCCATCTGTGTCCCTACCAAATTTTTCCATAAAATTGGCACCATGTAAAGCTACTTTTAACCATTCTTGGTTTTGTTGCACATGGTTATACATGTAGCTAAATGTCCACACCTGCCTTCCTTGCAGCCACATAAACTTATCGGTATCGTAAATTTTGCCTTCCTGATCTAAGCAGGTAAAAAATCCCCCATGTTCTTTGTCAATGCTGTTTTGCAACCAAAATGGAAGAATATTATCTACCAGTTCGTTGTAATACAAACTGGCGTAACTAGCTAATGTATTAGTAGTTGAGTTTATTGGCAGTGTAGTTGCAATCATAAAAAAACTTGTTAATAAAAACTTAAAGCGATGCAATGTTATTATTAAATTTTAGTAAAACAATCAAACTTTATAATTATTTTTAGTTAGTTGGGTTTTTAAGAACTATTTTAAAAAAAAGGAATTTAAATCAAAGCATTTATTACATTTGATAATGTGGAAACTATAGAAACTTAATAAAAATATTTTTTATAACGATGATGCAAAAACAAACTTTAGTTGATTTTTTTTCAGAAGATTCTGTAAGTAGCAATGTAGCCTATAAGAATAGATCCTTAAAAAAATCTATACTTAAACAGCTAGATGTTGTTGGCGACCTTACCATTCCTGAACTTACAAAGGAGTTAAATATAAGCACACCTAAAATTACCAGTTTGTTAAACGAATTAATGGAAGAAGGCTTGATTACAGACATGGGTAAGGTAGATAGTACAGGAGGAAGAAGAGCCAATATTTATGGTTTGCTTAATTCAGCTTGTTATTTTATAGGGGTAGATGTTAAACGATACTATGTAAATATTGGTATGATTGATTTTAAAAAGCATATCATAAGTACTGAGCAAAAAATTGAATATCCTTTAGAAAACACACAACAAAGCTTAAATGCTTTAATTGATATTATTAATAAATTTATTAAAGAAACTGGCCTATCTAAAGAGAAAATTTTAGGAATGGGTATTAACCTTTCTGGTAGAATTAATAATAATACAGGATATAGTTACAGCTATTTTCATTTTCAAGAAGAATCTTTGGCCGCCATAATTGAAAAAGAAATTGGGGTTAAGGCTTTTTTAGAAAACGATAGTAATGCCATGGCTTATGGAGAGTTTTTACATGGCGTGGTTCAAAACGAGAAAAACATTTTATACATTCACTTAGACCATGGCACTGGCTCTGGGATTATTATTGATGGTAAAGTATATTACGGAAGAAGTGGATTTAGTGGAGAATTTGGACATATACCATTTTTTAACAATGATATAATTTGTGGTTGTGGTAAAAAAGGTTGTTTAGAAACCGAGGTTTCGGGCATTGCTTTGCTTAGAAAAACAAAAGAAAAGTTGCAGCAAGGAAACGCATCTATACTTACTTCAAAATACAAAAATGTAGATGATTTAAAGCTCGAAGATTTAATTGATGCTGCCAAAAATGAAGATGTTTTAATGATTGAGTTGCTTGCAGAAATGGGCGACTTATTAGGCAAGGCAATATCGGCATTAATAAACTTATTTAATCCAGAGCTGGTAATTTTAGGAGGAATTTTAGCAGAAAGTGGCGATTATTTGAGATTACCTACTAAAAGTGCTATAAATAAATATTCTTTGAGCTTGGTTAATAATGATACACAATTAAAAAGTAGCAAACTGGGCGAATCTGCTGGAGTAATTGGTGCCTGCCTAATAGCACGCAACAAGTTATTAATGCTTTAATGATAAGTTAAAAGCTCCCCAAGCTAATGATACTGCAAAAACCAACAAAATAACGCCCGATATTTTGTTTACCAACTGTAAATTATGTAAAGTAAGTTTTGGACGAATTTTATTTGCAAGAATAACTTTGGCAATATCTGTAATCAATACAAAACCAAGGCAAACTATATAAACTGTAAATAAATATCGTACAGGATGCAACTCACCTATAATTTGTGATTGAACTTTTAAGGTTGCAGCAAGCCAAAATATAAATACACCAGGATTAAGGATATTCATAAAAAAACCAGCTAAAAAAATTCCCAAATACTGCTTAGTATTAAAAGTTTTTTCTTGTAAACCACCGTTTTCATCAACCGAAACTTTCTTGAAAAACAAAGTATAAATTCCTAAAACAAATAAAAAAACACTGCCAGAAATTCCAATAGCTTTTTGGTGAGTTAATGCTTTTTCAATAAATGTTGAAACTAAATTGCAAATTGTAACCAATAAAATATCGCTAAAGCTTACACCTGCTACAAATACCAACCCTGCTTTGTGTCCATTATTTAAGCTTTGTTTTATTATAGCAAAAATTACAGGGCCAATACTTATGGCTAGTAAAATTCCTAATGTAAATCCAGTAATTATTGCTTCAATCATCTAAAAAATTAAGATTTGCTAAAATAAGAGAATAAAAGGCAAAAGAAGGAATATGATTAAAGTTTGGATAAAAAAAATAGAGAAAACAAATTGTTTGTGAGTTTTAAAAACTTTCCTAACCATTTATGTCTATACATACTCACATTTATAAAAAATATCAATTCATACAAATAAACTTTACACACCTTATTTTTACTAAACAAATTTCCTTAAAATTGCCAACAATAAATTACAATATATAATGAATGCAACTGCCCTACAAAACATTAGCAATTGGCTAAATGGCAACTACGATAACGAAACAAAAGAAGCCATAAAAAATTTGCAACAAACTAATCTAGCCGATTTAGAAGATAGTTTTTATAGAAACCTAGAGTTTGGAACTGGTGGTTTAAGGGGTGTAATGGGTGTTGGTACTAACAGAATGAACAAGTACACTGTTGGTATGGCTACACAAGGCATGGCAAATTATTTAAAAAAGTCGTTTCCAAACCAAGAAATTAAAGTTTGTGTAGGACACGATAGTAGAAATAATAGTAGATTTTTTGCCGAAACAACGGCCAATGTTTTTGCTGCAAATGGTATAAAAGTTTATTTGTTTAGCGAATTAAGACCAACCCCAGAATTAAGTTTTGCGATAAGAACCTTAGGATGTAAAAGTGGGGTGGTATGCACAGCAAGCCACAACCCAAAAGAGTATAATGGGTACAAAGCTTATTGGGATGATGGTGCACAACTTGTGCCCCCACACGATAAAAATGTAATAAAAGAAGTAGAAGCTATAGCAAGTGTAGATGATGTTTTGTGGACTGGAGGGGAAGCAAATATTACACTTTTAGACGAAAAAATGGATGATGCTTATATTGCCATGATTAAAAGCTTAAGCCTTAATCCAGAAGCCATTAAAAACCAACATGATTTAAAAATTGTATATACCCCAATTCATGGAACTGGTATAACGGTTGTGCCAAAAACGTTGAAAGCATTTGGTTTTACTAACGTTACAGTTGTAGAAGAACAAGCAACCCCAGATGGTAATTTTCCTACAGTGGGTTATCCAAACCCAGAAGAAACAGAAACGATGAGTATAGGCTTGGCAAAAGCCAAATCCTTAGATGCAGATATTTTATTGGGAACCGATCCTGATGCTGATAGAGTTGGTATTGGAGTAAAAAACCATAAAGGTGAGTGGGTTTTAATGAACGGAAACCAAACCGCTGTTTTAGCTTTTGCTTATATGATTGAAGCTCGAAAAAATAAAGGCGTTTCTCAACCCAACGACATGGTTATAAGCACTATTGTTACAACAGAAATGATAAACGAGGTTGCCAAACAAAATGGTATAAACTGCTACAATGTACTTACTGGTTTTAAATGGATTGCTAGTTTAATTAAAGAGAAAGAAGGCAAAGAAAACTATATAGTTGGTGGAGAAGAAAGCTTTGGCTTAATGATTGGCGACCAAATACGAGACAAGGATGCTGTAAGTGCCGTAGCTTTATTATGTGAAATGGCAGCAGTTGAAAAAGCAAACGGAAAAAGCCTGTACGATAAAATGATAGATATGTACATGCAATATGGCTTTTATTTAGAAAGCTTAATTAGCATTACCAAAAAAGGAATGAATGGGGCTAAAGAAATTGCAGATATGATGAGTAATTATCGTAGCAATCCACCTGCAACCATAAATGGTAGTAAAGTGGTACAACTACTAGATTATGAACTGCAAACAGGCAAAAACCTTTTAAATGGTCAAAATTGGGCAATAGATTTACCAAAAAGTAATGTGTTACAATTTATAACTGAAGATGGAAGTAAAATTAGTGCAAGACCAAGCGGTACTGAACCTAAGATAAAATTTTATTTTAGTGTAAAAACTACTTTAGAAAATCGTGGAGATTTTGATGCTAAACATGCTGAGTTAGATGCTCGCATTGCTGCTATCGTAAATGATATGGACTTAAAATAAAATGCCAGTAAGTATTTAGTGAATAAAAAAAGCAACTCCAAAAGAAGGAGTTGCCTTTTCAACCCTAAACCCTTAAAAAACCGATTTATTAAACGAATAATCGTGCCAAACTCGATTTTTTTGTTAAAATTATTTATAATATCCTTCACTTAGCCCAAGTATTCGTTCTGGAGCTTCGTTTTCGATATTATGAAAAGCAGTTGGGCTTAAACCACAAAAATCTTTGTAGGCTTTTGCTAGATGTTGATAGTCATAATAGTTGCATTCAATAGCAACTTTTAGCCAATCTGCATTTGGATTAGCGTTTTTATACCTAAAAGCATTATCAAATTTCACAATCCTTTCGAAAAGTTTAGGATTAATGCCTGTACGTTCTTTAAACTTTCTTTCAAATTGTTTTGTGCTTAAAAAAGAATCTTTTGCTGCATTTATGAGCGAAAATGGATTATTTGTAAAAAGTAGTTTTTTACAAACATCATCTATATAGTGACTGGTTTTTTGTTGGTTGTGTATTAATTTCTCAATGAATTGATTGGCAATTTGCACCATATTTTCATAAGTTTTGGCAAAATGTAGTTGCTCGTTTATAATATGAACGTCATTACCCAAAATATCTTCTGCATTTAAATACTCATTAATTAGTGTAGTGGAAGGGATGCCAAATAATTTGTACACAGCACCAGGATAAAAAATGATTTGAAATACCAAAAAATTGTTACTAATAATTCTATTCGTAACTTCAGTAAATTGGCCATAAAATACTACTGGAATATTTTTTTTAACTAAGTTACTACTAGAATACTTTACTACTTCGGTATCAAAAGGATAAAATGCCAAGCACTGCTCTGGCCTAGGTGGATAGGCTTTTGGAGGAATGGATGTACCAGCAGTAAACTGTAAATGCACAATTCTATACAACTGTACAAATTCTTTAACTTGTGGTGCAGGTATAAAATCTTTAAGTATCAAGCAACTAATTTATAGAGTTAATGGCGGACCAACAACTTTCATATCATGTTCAGCATGATATTTATCCATTTCTTCTTTGGAGGGTCTAGTTTTTAAGCTATTCATCAACACAAAAAATTCTTCCATTTTACCAGCAGGTTGAAGCATATAAATCATTTTTCCTTTATCACTAAGTTGTATCCAAGTGTGAGGAATATTTCGGGGTAAAAAAATGGTTTGACCAGCTTCAAGAACATGTGTTTCTTCTCCTACAACAAATCTATATTTTCCTTCAGTAACGCAAAAAATTTCGTCTTGGTTAAAATGTATGTGCAAATTGGGGCCTACCTTTCCTAAACCTGTGTATTCAAAAACACTTAATGCCCCATTGGTATCTTTGCTAGAAATTTTTAAGTCGTTGGGATGCACACCTAAAAATTTTACTACATCTCCAAATCTAGATTTTGAAGCATCTACAATAAAGGGTTTTGGGTTGATATTTTTACTTGGCGATGCTTTTAGTACTTGTATAAAGCTTAAAGCGGGTAAAGCCAATAAGCTGTTTTTTAAAAATTGTTTACGTTTCATTTTCTAAAATTTTTGTAAAAATGAAACGATAAAGCCTATTCTTAGTGGTACAAAAAAGACATTTTTAGCAAAGAAGGCAAAAAAAGTATCGTGGTTAATAAATATTTTAAGCGAGGATTGAAATAACTTTTGCTTAATTTAATTATTTACAAGTTTTTTGGCATAAAAAAAGGGCGAAGATAGAAATCTTACCCTGTTTTTAAAATCCAATATCCTATGAAAAACCAAATAAATAGGTCAAAATTTATGCCAAATAAGCTAAGTATGCTTTTTAAATAACCAAATTGAACTCTAAACCAAAGTTTAATTGCAAACACCACTTGTTGTTTTACTAAATTCGCAGAATTGTTTGTTTCTGTTAAACAAAAATTCATATAAAGATTTTGATTTAAACCTCTTTAAATGATGGCTTTTACTCGTTATTCCAAAAAATGGACAAAAATTCCAAATTTAATTCCAAATTAATTTTCTGGCTCTGAGTTTTTCTGGTTTTACATTTTCTAACATGCATTAAATACAAAAAGCCACTCATCCATATTATATTACCACTCAACACTAAGGAAACTTTAAAT